>JBEKSU010000085.1:0-13250 GCA_049516755.1 Verrucomicrobiota bacterium
TGATCGAGCCGTAGCTCATTGCGCCGGTCTTGAACCGTTTCACGATTTCCCCGACCGATTCGACCTCCTCGATGGGTACGGATTGCTCCGCCCAGTTGAATTCGAGCAGGCCGCGGAGAGTGCAGAGATTTTGCGCCTGGTTGTTGATGAGCGCGGTGTATTCCTTGAACCGCTCGTAACTGCCGAGGCGGCAGGCGAGCTGCAGCTTGTGGATGGACTGCGGGTTGAACAGGTGGAACTCGCCATCGTCGCGCCACTGATACTGGCCGCCGGAGTCCAGCACCGCGTTGTCAACCGGACGATCGGGAAATGCCTGGCGATGGCGGGCCAGCGCCTCTTCGGCCAGCACGTCCAGACCGACACCTTCGATGCGCGACACCGTCCAGGTGAAGTACCGGTCAATGACATTGTGGTTCAGGCCGATGGCCTCGAAAATCTGCGCGCCCCGATAGCTCTGAATGGTGGAGATGCCCATCTTGGCCATGGTTTTCACCACGCCTTTGACCACCGCCTTGATGTATTTTTTTACGGCGGTCTTGTGGTCCATGTTCACGAGCAAACCCTCGTGGATCATGTCATCGAGCGAATCGTATGCGAGATAGGGATTGATGGCGCTGCAACCGTAACCGATGAGCAGCGCAAAATGGTGGATCTCGCGCGGCTCGCCCGATTCGAGCACGAGTCCGACGCGGGTGCGCGTGCCCTGCCGGATCAAATGATGATGCAGGCCCGCCACGGCGAGCATGGCGGGAACCGGCGCGTTTTCGGCGCTGATGCCGCGGTCGGACAGAATGATGATGTTCGAGTCCCCGGCAATGGCCTTGTCGGCGGCGGCGAACAACTGGTCGAGCGCGGTTTCCAACCCCCGGGCGCCTTCCGCCGCCTTGAACAAAATCGGCAGGGTGACCGGCTTGAAGCCGGGGCGGTCCACGTGCCGGAGCTTTTCCAGGTCCTCGTTGGTGAGGATGGGATGCTCCAGCTTGATCATGCGGCAGCTTTTGGGGGTGGGTTCGAGCAGATTGCCCTCCGAACCGACCATGGTTTCCGTGGAAGTGATGATGGCCTCGCGGATGGGGTCGATCGGCGGGTTGGTGACCTGCGCGAAGAGCTGCTTGAAATAGTTGTAGAGCAGCTGCGGCTTGTTCGAAAGCACCGCGAGCGGCGTGTCCGTGCCCATCGAGCCGAGCGGCTGCACGCTGTCGTTGGCCATGGGGCCGAGAATAAACCGCAGGTCCTCGAACGTGTAGCCGAACGCCTGCTGGCGCTGGAGCACGCTCCGGTGATCCGGTTCGTGAACATGCGTCGGCTCGGGCAGATTTTCCAGCAGCACGTGGTTCCGGTCGAGCCAGACCTGATACGGATGCTCCGTGGCCACCTTGTTTTTCAGCTCCTCGTCCGCCACGATGCGGCCCTGCTCGGTATCAATCAGGAACATCCGGCCGGGCTGCAGGCGGCCTTTTTGGATGATCGTTTCCGGCGGCAGGTCGAGCACGCCGACTTCGCTGGCCATGATGACGCGGCCGTCCTTCGTCACGTAGTAACGCGAGGGGCGCAGGCCGTTACGGTCGAGGCAGGCGCCAATGCGCACGCCATCGGTGAACGCGATGGAGGCGGGTCCATCCCACGGTTCCTGCAGGCAGGAATGGTATTCGTAGAACGCCCGTTTTTCGGCGTTCATGCTCTCGTGATTTTCCCACGGCTCGGGAATCATCATCATCACGGCGTGCGGGAGGGAGCGGCCGGAGAGCGCGAGAAACTCGAGCGCGTTGTCGAACATGGCCGAGTCGCTGCCGTCCTCATTGATGACCGGCAGCAGCTTCCGAAGATCGTCGCCGAACAAACCGGAGGCGAACAGCGACTGGCGGGCGTGCATCCAGTTGATGTTGCCGCGCAGGGTGTTGATTTCGCCGTTGTGCGCCACGTAACGGTAGGGATGCGCGCGTTCCCAGGTGGGAAATGTATTCGTGCTGAAGCGCGAATGCACGAGGCACAACGCGCTGGCCAGCGACGAATCCGTGAGGTCGGGGTAATACCGCTCGACCTGGTCCGGCGTCAGCATACCCTTGTAAATCATCGTTTTGGCGGACAGGCTGCAGACATAAAATTTGTCACCACCCCGGAGGCCCGCGGCGCGAATGCCATGCTCCGCCAGTTTGCGGACGACGTAGAGCTTGCGCTCGAACGCGAGGTCGTCGGCCAGGCCGTCGGGGCGCGCGATGAACACCTGGCGCACGATGGGTTCGGACGCGATGGCGGTTTGACCCAGCGAACTGTGTTCGGTGGGCACGGTGCGCCAGCCCAGCAGTTGCAGACCTTCCGTGGCGACGATGTCCTCGAAAAGCACCTCGCACTTGTAGCGTTCCCCGGGGTGGGGCGGCAGAAAAACCATGCCGACGCCATATTCGCCCGGTCCGGGCAGGACGATCTTCATTTCGCGGCAGGCTTCATCCAAAAACGCGTGGGGCACCTGCATCAGAATGCCTGCTCCGTCGCCGGTGTTCACCTCGGAGCCGCACGCGCCGCGGTGCTGGAGATGGCGCAACACCTGGAGCGCCTGCTGGACGATGGCGTGCGATTTTTTGCCCTTGATGTTGACCACAAAACCCACACCGCACGCGTCATGCTCGAAGCGCGGGTCATAAAGTCCCTGTTTCGACGGCGCGCCGGCCTGGCCCCGCGTCCGGTGGTTGAATCGCTGCATTGTTTTACTCGTCATTTACTGGCGAATCGCATCGCCTTTAGTTCTCTTATATTTGACATAAATTTTACTGTTTCGCAATAAATGTTTTCAAAAAACACCGGAATTGAACCATTCTCAACCGGTTTGCGTCAGCGGGATTTGGTCGCCTGCCGAAAGGACATTCTGTCACCTTTTTGCGCCGGCGTAAATAAAGGAGTGAAGCCAGGAACGGGTCGAACGGCTTTTACAGACCCAGGACTTGCAGTATATTGGCGGCCTTGTGAATTCCGAAAAGCGTCAGCGCGTCGTTGTCGGCATGAGCGGTGGAGTGGACTCCTCCGCCACGGCGGCGTTGTTGCTGGAACAGGGCTACGAGGTCATCGGCATCACGCTCAAGCTCTGGCCGCAGGATTGCGTGAACCGCGCCGAGGACAAATGCTGCGGCCCGCAGGCCGTCACTGACGCCCGTGCCGTCTGCCACAAGCTCGACATTCCATATTACCTGATTGACGAGGCGGCGGAATTTCAGAAGCACGTCATCGGTTACTTTGCCAACGAATACAAGGCCGGCCGCACGCCGAACCCGTGCGTGCTGTGCAATCAGAATTTGAAGTTTGGACGGCTGATTGATCGTGCGGACCAGCTTGGCGCGCAATTCATCGCCACCGGCCATTTTGCGCGCGTGGAGCAGGTTGGTAGCAGCCGACGTAAGGAGGCTCATTCTAATTCCGTTGCGGAAAGTCAGAGCCGACTCACGTCGGCTGCCACGGGTCGTTACTTGCTCAAGCGCGGACGCGATTTGAAGAAGGACCAGAGCTACTTCCTGTTTTCGCTGCGGCAGGACCAGCTGGCGCGCGCGATGTTCCCGCTCGGCGAAAAGACCAAGAGCGACACCCGCGCAGTGGCGCGGCATTGCCGGCTCAAGACCGCTGACAAGGAGGAGAGCATGGAAATCTGTTTCGTGCCGGACAACGACTACGGTAAATTTCTTCGGGAGGCGAATCTCGCGCAAAAACATCGCGGCGAGATTATGGACCTGCACGGGCGCGTGCTTGGCCATCACGACGGCATTGAATTTTACACCATCGGCCAGCGCAAAGGCTTGGGCATTACCACGCCCAAACCGGTTTATGTGATCGAACTGGATGCGGCGAACAACCGCGTCATCGTCGGCGACGATTCAGCGCTCGACCGCGATGAATTCACCGTGGAGCGCTGCAACTGGATTGCGTTCGACCATTTGACGGAGCCGATCGAAGTCACGGCCAGGATTCGTTACAACCATCCCGGCACAGCTGCAACCGTGACACCGCTGGGCGGGGGCGGGGCAAAAGTAAAATTGCACGAGCCGCAGCGTGCCATCACGCCCGGCCAGGCAGCGGTGTTTTATCGGGAAGACTTGGTGCTCGGCGGCGGATGGATTACGCGGTAAACCGTTTCCCCTTGCAACTTTTTCAAGTTTCGTCGGAACGGCATCTTTGCCGCCGGACTTTGTTGATTGACTGCAAAAAATCCATACTCCGTTGGCACTGAAAATCGGATGCGCCTTGCCTCCGGCTGGCCCGTGTGACTGGCACTGATCACTGCTCTTTTTCAAGACAACTTCTGTCTTGAGGGTTTTCCCATTAAAACCGGATGGAATGCCGCTGATTGGGGCAGCGTGGTAAAAATAATTGTTAAAATTTGACTTCCGTGTTGCTTGCATTGGATTTCGGATAGATTCAGGAGTTGCCCTTGTCCAAAAGTTTGTCACCCGTTTCCAAAATGGTTCACAAGCGCTCAGTGCCGGGTTGGCAAGCATTATGCGTAGAAACCCGCTGTGATGTACCAAGTGGAAGTATTTATTCGGTCGAGACGTGCCATTTTGGGTCCTTTTCTCTTCAGCGTCTTGTTTGCTGTGATGCAGCTTTCAGCCTTCGCAACCGGGAGTGTAACGCTGGCCTGGAATGCATGCACTGATCCGTGCGTCGCGGGATACAACGTTTATTATGGTGGAACAAGCGGCACCTACACCAACGAGATTTGTGCTGTTAACACAACCAATGTCACCGTTTCCGGCCTGGCCCAGGGGACCACATACTATTTTGCGGCGACAACTTATTCAGCTTCGGGCATGGAAAGTCCATTCTCCGGCGAGGTGTCCTACCTGGTCCCATCGAATGGATCAACCGGGAACCAGCCGCCGACGTTGAGCACGATCGCCAACCTGACCATCAACGAAAATGCCGGCCTGCAAACGGTGAATCTGTCCGGCATCACCTCGGGCGCGGCCAATGAAAATCAGACCCTCACCGTCACCGCGGTTTCCAGCAACACGGGTTTGATCCCCAATCCCACGGTCAATTACACCAACTCGAATACCACCGGTAATTTGACTTTCACGCCGGCAACCAATGGCAACGGAACCGCCACCATCACCGTCACCGTCAACGATGGCGGGACGAGCAACAGCAATGTCACGCAAACCTTCACGGTCACGGTCAACGCCGTGAATCAAACGCCGACGTTGAATGCGATCAGCAATTTGATCATCAATGAAAATGCCGGCCTGCAAACGGTGAATCTGTCCGGCATCTCCTCCGGCGCGGCCAACGAAAATCAGACCCTCACCGTCACGGCAGTTTCCAGCAACACGGGTTTGATTCCCAATCCCACGGTCAATTACACCAACTCGAACACCACCGGCAATTTGACTTTCACGCCAGCAACCAATGGCAACGGAACCGCCACCATCACCGTCACGGTCAAGGACGGTGGGACGAGCAACAACGTCGTTACCCAAACCTTTACGGTCACGGTTAACGCCGTGAACCAAACGCCGACGTTGAACTCAATCAGCAACCTGACCATCAACGAAAATGCCGGGCTGCAAACGGTGAATCTGTCCGGCATCAGTTCCGGCGCGGCCAACGAAAATCAGACCCTCACCGTCACCGCGGTTTCCAGCAACACGGGTTTGATTCCCAATCCCACGGTCAATTACACCAACTCGAACACCACCGGCAATTTGACTTTCACGCCAGTGGCCAACGGCAACGGGACCACCACCATCACCGTCACCGTCAACGATGGCGGGACGAGCAACAGCAATGTCACGCAAACCTTCACGGTCACGGTCAACGCCGTGAATCAAGCCCCGACGTTGAACCCCGTCACCAACCTGGTTT
This sequence comes from Verrucomicrobiota bacterium, assembly GCA_049516755.1. Classification (GTDB taxonomy): domain Bacteria; phylum Verrucomicrobiota; class Verrucomicrobiia; order Limisphaerales; family UBA11358; genus UBA11358. The sequence continues at coordinate 5,848 of JBEKSU010000085.1, forward strand.
TAGATGAAAACGCTGGGCCGCAAATCGTGAATCTGTCCGGCATCAGTTCCGGCGCGGCCAATGAAAGCCAGATACTGACCGTCACCGCGGCTTCCAGTGATACCAATCTGGTCCCCAATCCGATGGTCAATTATACCAATTCGAGCAGCACCGGCTCACTGACCTTCACGCCGGCAACCAATACGACCGGCACGGCCACCATTACCGTCAACGTCAACGACAATGGCGCGAGCAACAACATCATCGCCCGTACCTTCACGGTCACGATCAATGCCACCAACCAGTCACCCACGTTGGACCCCATCCCCGACGTCGTCGTGAACCTCGGAGTCTTGTCACAATCCATCACTTTGACCGGCATCACCCCCGGAACGGCCAACACTGGCCGGAGGCTTCGGGTGACCGCCCACTCCACTAATCCGCGGGTGGTTTCCCGGTTCGTAATCCAATACGCCGGCCTGAGCACCAATGGCACCTTGATTTTCCATCCGGGCTACACGACCGGCACGGCAACCGTCTCGGTCACGGTCAATAACGGCGCGAGAAGCAATAACATCATCACCCGGAGCTTCAACGTCACCATCCTACCCCAAGTTGCGAGCACCGGCCTTGTTGCATCAACCGCGGTTGCAACAAAGACTGCCGATAACCCGAATGGGCCGGGCATGACGGACCCCGCGAAGTTTGCAACCACCCTGTCTCCCGTCGCCCATGTCAACGGCCAGTTTGCCTTGAATGTGGCGGGCGCTTCCGGTCATCAATATGTGATTGAAGCCTCCACCGACCTGGTGAATTGGATCCCGGTGCAAACCAACACCGCGCCATTCATTTTTGTGGATCCCGATGCGGGCAGGTTCCCGCAGCGATTCTACCGCTCGGTTTATGCTCCCTAGGCTGCCGGAATGACCTGAATTCCGCTTTTGAGGCCAATCGCCGCCTGCCCGACCGGGCTGGTTTCGACATCACCAAGTCCAAGCCAATTGCGGTATTGTCCGGCCACCGGGTTTGGCTCTATAAATTCAAAAATGGCGCTTGCCTCGACGCCGGTCGCCACGTATAGTTTGCGCTCTTTTGCAATTGAGAAATTAAGATTTATGCGACGACCCAAAGGCATCAAAACGAAAAAGTCCGTGTCCAAGCGGTTCAAGATCACCGGCACGGGCAAAGTCGTGTTCCACCACGCCGGCAACCGCCACCTGGCCCAGACCAAGAATCCCAAACGCCGACGCCATCTCCGGAGCGCAGCCACGATTGACCCCACCGATGCGTATCGCATCACGCAAAATCTGCCGTTCAGCCATTAATCTTCCAGACCCAGATCCTAGACGCCAGACCCCAATTTTTTATGCGAGTTACCAACGCCGCCGCCTCCCGCAAACGCCGCAAACGGATGGTCACAGCCGCCAAAGGCTACCGGATGCGCCGCTCCAAACTTTACCGCTACGCCTCCGACGCCGTGGACCACGGCCGGAAATATGCCTACCGCGACCGCCGCGTCAAGAAACGCACCTTCCGTTATCTCTGGCAGGTGCGCATCAACGCCGCTGCCCGCGCCGCCGGCCTCACTTACAGCCGGTTTATTGAAGGCCTCAAGGCCGCCAAGTGCGCGCTCGACCGCAAGGTGCTCGCCGACATCGCCGCCCAGGACAACGCCGCGTTTGGTGAACTGGTCAAAATCGCCAAGAACGCGCTGGCCGCCAAGGGCGTGAAAGGCTAGGAAGTTTCAAGTTTTCAGTTTCAAGTTTTCTGACGGGCGGCCAGCAATGGTCCGCCCGTTTTGCTTTGACTGAAAACTTGAAACTTGAAACTCGAAGCTCAACACTCTCTCCAATGTCTCTGCTGAACGAAATTGAACCGCTCAAGCAAACCGCGCTGGCGGAATTGAAAAGCGCTGCCGACCTCGCCGCGCTCGAACAGACCAAGGGCGCGTGGCTCGGCGCCAACGGCAAATTCACCGCGCTCATGAAACAGCTCGGCAAGCTCTCGAAGGAGGAAAAACCCGCCGCCGGCAAGGCCATCAACATCGCCAAGGTTGAACTCGAAGCCGCACTGGCCGAACGCCGCGCCGAACTCGAACTCAAGGCCGCGTTGCCCAAGGAGCCAACTGATTTCACCCTGCCCGGCCGCCGCCGCGCGCTCGGCAAACTTCATCCGCTCACGCAGGTGACCGAGGACATCGTTCGCGCCTTCCGCAAGCTCGGCTTCGCCGTCGCCGACGGCCCGGAGATCGAGGACGAATACCATTGCTTCGACGCCCTCAACACCCCCGCCGACCATCCCGCGCGCGACACCCAGGACACATTTTATCTGAATGTAGCGCAGGCGTCTCGCCTGCCGGAACAGGATAGGCAAAAAACAGGCGGGACGCCGGCGCTACTCTTGCGTACCCACACCAGCTCCGTCCAAATCCGCGTGATGAAATCGCAGCCGCCGCCCGTGCGCATCATCGTTCCCGGCCGCGTGTATCGCCGCGACAATGCCGACGCCACGCACAACCCCACCTTCCAGCAGATCGAAGGGCTTTACGTGGACAAAGGCGTCACCGTCGGCGACCTCAAGGGCACGGTTGAATTCGTCTTCAAGGAACTGCTGGGCAGCGACGTGAAAATCCGTTTCCGTCCGCACTATTTCAGTTATACCGAGCCGAGCTTCGAGATTGATTTCAGCAATGCGCTCGTGAAAAAGTTGGGCAAGGATTGGCTGGAAATCGCCGGGTGCGGCATGGTGCATCCGCAGGTGTTCGAAAATGTCGGCTACGACCCCGAGGTCTGGACCGGCTGGGCATTCGGCTTCGGCATCGAACGCATCGCCATGATTCGTTACGGTATCAACGACATCCGCCTTTTTTACGAAAATGACGTGCGGTTCTTAAAACAATTTTGACGATGCATGCCGGTGGGGCGAGCGTACTCGCGAGCCGGAATCAGCTCCGTTAGGAGCGAAATATTTGTAGCAACCAAAACAAAATGGAAAAAGCTCCGTCAGGAGCGACATAGGAAAAAATATGAAAACTCCATTGAATCGCATCTCGTTGTTCGGCGCCCTGGTCACGGCGGTTTTGCTCGCGGCAGGTTGCCAATCGCCCAAACCTGCCCCCAAAGCCTGTTGCGCAACGTCGGCGCCGGCCTGCTGCTCCAAGATGCCGATGACCTGCCCGTTCCTGGCGACGAATTGTCCGACCATGGCCGCCGCCGTGGCCCCGCCCACCAAGGAATCGCAGGCGGCGATGACGCCGCAATCGGCGCTGGCGGAATTGAAAGCGGGCAACGCCCGGTTTATTGCCGGCCATCCGCTGAATCGCAATCTGCCGGCGGACGTCAAGGCAACCGCCTCCGGCCAATATCCCTTTGCCGTGGTCCTGAGCTGTCTGGACTCGCGTCAGCCCATCGAAATCGTCCTGGATCAGGGCATCGGCGACATTTTCAGCGCGCGCGTCGCCGGCAACGTGCTGAATGACGACATCCTCGGCAGCATGGAATTCGCCTGCAAGGTTTCGGGCGCAAAATTGATTGCCGTCATCGGCCATTCCAATTGCGGCGCCATCAAGGGCGCCGTGGACAGCGTGGAACTGGGCAACCTTACCGGTTTGCTCGCAAAGATTCAGCCCGCCGTCGGCCAGGTCCCCACCGACGTGCAACCGCGCAATTCAAAGAATCTTGAGTTTGTGGACAAGGTATCCGAGGCGAACGTGCGCCTGGTCATGCAACAAATCCGCGAACGCAGCCCCATCCTGCGCGAGATGCTGGATAACGGCCAGATCGGCCTGGTCGGCGGCATGTACGATCTGTCAACCGGCGAGGTTCATTTTTACGACAAATGAATTTTCGAAACGACGTGCGGTTTTTGAACCAGTGTTAATATGGGAAACGATTTCCATTTGATGAATTTCATCGGCCAAGCAATTGCCTCGGCTGTTCGAGAGCTTTTGGAAACGAAGCATCTTTATCAAAGTGTCGAGATTTCAGAAAAATCATTCGATAATTTCATTCAGAATTCAATAGAAGCATACAAGCAAGAAATCGCTCGCGGTGAACCAGGCATCTCTTCAGGAGGGCCAGCAGCAATTGCAAAAGTATTCGGCGACCAGCTTCGCGACCGTAAAATTTCAATTCTAAATTCCCCATGGGATTTTGACGCAGAAACATACTCACCAATTGGCAGAGGAGCGCAACCTGCCAGAATTAGTGAAAACTTTCCTTCAATTACGTCGCCATCTGTCAGGGTTTCTTGCGGAAGTAAAAAATGTAAAGGGTCAGTTCAACCGCATAATTCAGGATACATCGGAGCACATCCAGAAATAGACTCGTATACACTAAATCGCCACCCATCGATTGTTCAGATATTTTCGTTTGCGTATCAGTGCCAGAATTGCAAAGAGGAACCGTTGGTGTTTCTGGTCAAACGCGACAGTCTTAAACTAACTCTGGTTGGAAGAAGCCAATTTCCTGAAGTTTCAGTTCCAGATTTTATTCCTAAGGATCAACGGATATTTTACAGACGTGCGATTATTGCAGAACAGACCGATTTCACTCTTGCAGCAGCATTGTATTTGCGGACGTTGATTGAACAACGGTTTTATCAAGTGATCCCAAAAGCTGACATTGAGGCAATTAAGGGAAACCCAACTGGTGATGAACTGGCTGACCTTTATGCAAAAACATTACCCAAGAGTTTTCCCAGCGATTTCCCTTCACTGAAGAAGGCCTATAGTGATTTAAGTGAGGTTCTACATCGCGGAAAAGAAGACGCTGAAGTTTCGGGAACATTTATAAAAGTGAGGATATGCGTGGATAAACATTTTGATGCATTGAGAGTTTTTGATTCAATTTCCACAAAATAGATATGGCCACGAATTCATTTGCAACTAACGTGGCTCAAGAAGCGACCAAAGCCTTGACTGGCAATGTTGTTGATCCTATTTGGCTGCAAGTTTTGAATTCAAACTTGGCGGCTGCGCTAATTGGCTTTCTAGCTGCTTTGTTAATTTGGAGATTAACCGAATGGTCTCAAGCGAAGCGGAAGAAACGTGACAACGAAATGGAATATTTGGCGCTCCTGCGTGCGGTACAAAATGAACTAATATTCTATAAAAATAAATTTGGGTTTCTCTCAAACCAAATAGGAGAGGCTATTAAAGCCGCCATGCAGGGTCGTCCTGCGGCACGACCATCCTACAGTTTTTACCCAGCATTCTTGGAGCGTGCGAAACAGGACCTATGCAGTTTTTTTAAGAATGAAGAACTGGTTAGAGAGCTTGGACATTGTTATTTCGAATTGTGCCACATAGTAGAGCGCGTCGAATGGTACAAATCAGTACAAGCCGAACGATTGGTTTTTGAAGTAAATAATATACAAGGTGTCAAAGCTCTTATTGATTCTAACATTCCCGTATTTGAGAGAACGGCTCAGCTTTTTGCCGAAGAAGAAAAACAGGTTCGGAACGCGCTAAATTAATTTTCATGAAAGTCACCCTTAACTGGCTCAAACAATACGTTGATTTCGACTGGTCGCCCGAACAACTGACCGAGCGGCTCACCATGCTCGGCCTCGAAGTCGAAGGCGTCCACAAAACCGGCGGCGAGTTCGATGGCATCGTCGTCGCCCAAATCCTTACGCGCGATCCCGTGCCCGGCTCGGACAAGCTCTCCGTTTGCAAGGTCAACGACGGCAAGGGCGAACGCGTCATCATTTGCGGCGCGCAGAACCACAAACCCGGCGACAAGGTGCCACTCATCCTGCCCGGCGCATCGTTACCGCTGAAACCCGGCGACAAGGAACCGTTCGTCATCAAGGAACGGAAGGTTTTCGGCATCACCAGCCAGGGAATGATGTGTTCGCCGCAGGAACTCGGCCTGCCGGACCAGGTGGACGGCCTGTTGATTCTTCCCGCTGACGCGCCCGTCGGAAAACCATTTGCCGAATATCTCGGCCGCGCCGGCGGTGACGTGGTTTACGATCTGGAAATTACGCCGAACCGGCCGGATTGGAACAGTGTCATCGGCATCGCCCGCGAGATCGCGGCGTTGACGGGGAATCCGCTCCGCGTGCCGGACTGTAGCGGCGCTGTGCCAGCGCCGACGACGGTCAAAGACCGCCGCTACAAGGCAGAAGATTTGGTTTCGGTGCGCATCGAAGATGTGGAACTTTGTCCGCGCTACACCGCGCGTGTCATCAAAGGCGTGAAAATTGGGCCAAGCCCGGATTGGCTGCGCTCGACGCTGGAAAAAGTCGGCATTCGGAGCATCAACAACGTCGTGGACGTGACGAATTATGCGCTGATGGAAACCGGCCATCCTCTGCACGCGTTTGATTATCGCCTCATCGCGAGTGGCGTTGCATCGGCCGGTTCCGATTCAGCAATGCAATCGGTTAACGATTCACGCCCCACCATCCTTGTCCGCCGCGCCAATGCCGGCGAAAAATTCAAGACGCTCGACAACGTCGAACGCACACTCACGAACGAAATGCTTTTGATTGCCGATGAGCAAAAAGGCATCGCCCTCGCCGGAATCATGGGCGGACAGAACACGGAAATTAACAACTCGACGACGGATGTGCTCATCGAGAGCGCCTTCTTTTCGCCGACGAACATCCGTCGCACCAGCAAGGCGCTTGGCTTGCGCAGCGAATCCAGCTATCGCTTCGAGCGCGGCGCGGACATCGGCATTTGCGACTGGGCCAGCCGGCGTTGCGCGCAGTTGATTCTGGAAACCGCCGGCGGTCAATTGGCCGAAGGCGTGGTGGATGTTTGTCCAAAACCCGCCGAGCCAAGGCAAATCACCCTGCATTTTTCAAAATCGAAAGATTTATTGGGCATCGGCATTTCCCATTCGGACCAGGTTTCGTTCCTCACGAGGCTGGGGTTGACCGCAACCGAACAATCGCCCGGCGTCTGCACATTCAAGATTCCATCGTGGCGGTTGGACTTGAAGCGCGAGGTGGATTTGATTGAGGAAATCGCCCGGCTGCACGGTGTGGACAAAATTCCGTCCACACCGCCGCGCGGGGCGATTGGCGCAAACGCGTTTGACTCCGTCCACGACGAAATTGCCGAAGCGCGAAGAATTCTGAGCGGATTGGGATTGGATGAGGCACAGGGGCAGACGCTGGTGGCGAATGCGGAATGCAGAATGAAGAGTGAAGAATTGGCGGCCCTGGCCAATCCGTTGAGTTCGGACATGGACGTGTTGCGGCCGAGCTTGTTGCCCGGCTTGATTCATTCGTTGCGGCATAACGTGAGCCGGAAGAATTACGACGTCGCGTTGTTTGAAATCGGGCGCGTATTCACCGGGCAGAACGGCACGGCGAAGGAGGAACGCCGCGTGGCCATCGCATTGACGGGCCAGCGCAACCAGACGTTTTGGAGCGGCGCCGAGCGCGATGCGAAATTCGACATCCACGAT
>JBEKSU010000086.1:0-13115 GCA_049516755.1 Verrucomicrobiota bacterium
GGCTTGCCACCCACGTCGTCGCCGTCACGCTCGGCTACGCCTCGACCTTTGTGGCGGGATTCCTCGCCATCATTTACATCCTGCGCGGCGTCTTCACGACCACGCTCTCCGCCGAAACCGCCAAATCCCTGGCGCGGATGGTTTATGGCATCGTCTGTTTTGCCACGCTGTTCAGCTTTGTCGGCACCGTTCTGGGCGGCATCTGGGCCGACCAGTCGTGGGGCCGGTTCTGGGGCTGGGACCCCAAGGAAAACGGCGCGCTGCTCATCGTGCTCTGGAATGCGACCATCCTGCACGCGCGCTGGGGCGGGCTCGTGCGCGAACGCGGCCTCATGAACCTCGCCGTCATCGGCAACATCGTCACGAGCTGGTCGTGGTTCGGGGTCAACATGCTCGGCATCGGCCTGCACAGCTACGGTTTCACCGACGCCGCCTTCCAATGGCTGATGCTCTTCATCGTCAGCCAGCTCGCCATCATCCTCCTCGGCCTGCTGCCGCAAAAACTCTGGCGCAGTTTCCAGCCCCACGTTAGCGCCGCCGGATAAAGGCCCCTCATTCGATGTTCGGCGTTCGATGTTGGATGTTTGTTCGCCACTCCTGGCATCCTCTGCGGTTACTCCACTATCCGGATTCCGAGCGCGCCCCGTTTTTTTCCGTCGTCGTTTCCCGGATTCCACCAGCAACGGCCTTTGCCTTCAATCGCCCTTGCCGCCCGGCCTTCAATTTCCTTCAACTGCTCCTTTTCCAGCGGACGAAATTCTTCGAAGGCCCGGAATGCGGCGTCCTGTTCATTGGGATAACTCAGCCCCAATAGCGCCACGTCCGGATCGAACGTCAGCGTGTAATGCAGGCAATCGGCCACGCTCAGACGCGGGAGCTGCGCTTCGCCGGCGGGTTCCTGGCCGCCGGAACTGAACTTGCCGCGCGGCCGTTCCTGCAACGGCTGGTTGTAGCCCGTCGTGTCGCCCAGCAATTTGCCCGCCCCGAACGTCTTGAAGCATACCGTGCCCACGCCTTTCCGGCGCGCGTGCGGCAGGATTTCATCCACGTAACGCCGATCCACAAACGAGCCCACCGGGAACATCACCACGTCGCATAAATCGGTGTTGAGTGCCGCGCGCAGGACCTCGGGATGATGACTGGAAATGCCGCGGAACCGGACCTTGCCGGCGGACCGGCAGCGGTCCAGTTCCTCCATGCCCAGGGCGGCTATCCACTCCCATTGCGCCACTTCGGTCACCTCGTGGAAAACAAACAAATCCACCGAATCAAGCCCAAGCGCCTTGAGACTCGCATCCACCTGCGGCCCGACCGGTTTTTCCAGGTGATCAATCTTGTCGATGACGAACATCCCGTCGCGGCGGCCCTTGAGCGCGGCGCCGACAATCTGTTCGCTGTACCCGTTTTCGTACATCGGCGCGGTGTCAATCAGGTTCAAGCCGTAATCGATGGCGCGATGCAGTGTGGCCACGCATTTTTCCAGCGGCACCGAGCGGTCCGCCAGATCCCCGATGCCCAGCACGGACGCTTCAAACCCTGTTTTGCCCAAAAGTCGTCGTTTCATGGCTGTCAATTCCCTCCGTGCTATGTACCTCACATTCCGGGTTCGCACAAGCGGCATAGAGGCGAATGGGTGCAACTTGAGGGCATGTCGCCCAAATCATTTTGGAGACGGCGGAGCGCGGCTGTCTCAGCCGCAGCACGTTCGACAAACCTAAAACCCATCGAATTTCATGCACTCATTTGCAATCCTGGCTGCTGCGGGTGGGACACCCGCGCTCCGTTCCATCCGGGCAACATGTCCTTGCCACCAGCCTCTGCAATCGCAGAACTTTTGATGCGTTTCTTTGTCACCTCTTTGGCTCGTTTTCAGACCTATTGGTTGACATGATGACAACCCAAGCAGTGGAAACGATGGAATCCAGCGATGCCAGCCTGGTAACCGAGAGCCTGACGGGAAACCGGGAAGCCTTCGGCCACATTGTGGCCCGGTATCAGACGCTGATTTGTTCGCTGGCCTACAGCGGCACCGGCAGCCTGAGCCAGAGCGAAGACCTCGCACAGGAAACATTCGTCGCCGCCTGGAAACAACTGGGCAATCTCCGCGAGCCGCACAAGCTGCGTTCGTGGCTGTGCCAGATCGCGCGCAACCTCACCTTCGACGCGCTCAAACGACAGGGACGCGAACCGAGTCACGCGGCGGAGCCGTTGGAAACCGCGGCGGAATCGCCCGCGCCCGGCCCCCTGCCCATCGAGCAAACCATCAGCAACGAGGAGCAAGCGATTTTATGGCGTTCGCTCGAGCGCATCCCGGAAATTTACCGGGAACCACTCGTCCTGTTTTATCGTGAGCATCAATCCATCGAAACCGTCGCGCAGAACCTGGAATTGAGCGAAGACGCGGTGAAACAACGGCTGTCGCGCGGACGAAAACTGTTGCACGAACAGGTCCTGGCATTCGTCGAAGGCGCACTCGAACGCACCAATCCCGGCAAAGCTTTTACGCTCGGCGTTCTGGCGGCGCTGCCCGCGCTCACCATTTCCGCCAAGGCCGCGACGCTGGGTGCCGCCGCCGTAAAAGGCAGCGCGACCGCAAAAGCTGCGGGCGCCATGGGATTGTTTGGCGCAATTTTAGCTCCCCTACTCTTCTTCTTCGGGAACTACGCCAGCTACCGCATGAGCCTCGATGAAACCCGTTCCGACGAGGAGCGCAGACACGTCAAAAGTTTTTTCCGGATGTCCCTCGTGCTCGCCATGGGATTTTCACTCGTGTTGGCGGTGCTGTTATTTTGGGCGTGCCGGAACCAGAAGGATTCTGTGCTGTTTTGGGGCTTGTGGATCAACGGGGCCATCGTCGGCTATTTTCTGACGTTCTGTGCCGGTGTCTTTGCGACGATTCAAGCGCGGCGCAGGTTTCTGGCCGGACTCTTGGCGGGTGAATGTGGGGGCCATTTCCCCCCGGCCGCGTATGAATATCGCAGCCGGTCGAGTTTGTTCGGATTGCCGCTCGTCCATATCCGCATTGGCGACCGGTTTGACGTGCTGCGCGGGCCGGTGAAGGCCTGGATTGCCATCGGCAGCAGCCACGCGGTCGGCGTGATTTTCGCGTCCGGCGGAATTGCGGTTGCGCCGGTCTGCTTCGGCGGAATTGCCATTGGTCTGCTGCCCTATGGCGCCATCGCGATGGGAATGTTTCCGTTCGGCGCCTGTAGCCTTGGTATCTGGGCTTACGGCGCACTGGCCATCGGCTGGCAGACCTTTGGCGGCTGCGCCGTCGCCTGGAATGCGGCGACGGGCGGCATGGCGGTGGCGCATTATTTTGCGCTGGGCGGTCAGGCGCACGCCGCGCAGGCCAACACTGAAATCGCCAGACAATTCATCCAGCAAAGCCTGTTTTTCCGGTGCGCACAAATTGTTTCAAAACATGGTTTCCTGGTGGCGTTCGGTTGGACCATTCCACTGATTCTGCAGGCTCGGATTGTGGCACGGGCACGCCGCCGGCAGGAACAGGGAAATGCTTAAGCTTCAAATTCTCGAAAGGAAAATATGAAATCATCAATCATTGCCCTGATCATTCTCTGTGCCGCCGTCACCGGTGGAACGATATTTTATTGCAGCCGGCCGGCGTCATCGCCCGCTCCGGCAAAATCGGTGGTGGAATCAACCCCCGCCCACGCGGCGGCAGATGTGCCGCCCGCCACAGCGGCGGTGGCAGAACCCAAACCGGCGAAGCCGCAAAACTCGGAAGATTCAAGGCCGGATTCGGTTGCGCCGCCGGTTTCAAATGAAGTGAAACCCTCTGTCTCCACCAATTCCACTCCGTTCAGCCGGGCGATGGATGTCTTGTTGTCCGCCCAATCCAGTTTCCAGGTAAAGCTGGCTGCGTGGAAACAATTGCGGGACGCGGGCGAATTGGACTAGGCCATCACGGCCTTGAAACAGGGCGCGGCGGACAATCCGTCGTCACCGGAATATCCAACGGCTCTCGGCAAGGCCTATATTAACAAATTGCAGACCGTCACGGATTTCAATGAGCAGGCCATTTTGGCGATGCAGGCCGATCAGAGTTTCAATACGGCGTTGGGCCTGGATCCGACCGACTGGGACGCGCAATTTTTCAAGGCCGCCTCCCTGGCCCATTGGCCGGCTGGATTGAACAAAGGTCCGGAAGTAATCCAACAATTATCGAGTCTCATTGATCAGCAGGAAACTTTGACGCCGCAGCCGCAATTCGCGCAAACCTACGTGCTGTTGGGTGATCAATATCAAAAGGCGGGCCAGCCCGATTACGCCGTTCAAACCTGGAAACTGGGCGCGGCCCGGTTCCCGGGCGATGCCACCCTGCAAAAGAAAATCAGCGGCGCGCCATAAAATAATCAAGCCGGTTGACAACAATTGCACCCTGACGCGGCAAAGATCCCGGCCCGACGGCGGTGATTGGTCGCCGAAACACGGGACGAAGGCGGGCTGGTTCGTCATGGCCTTGGCGAAGACGACTCTTGCGCGGCATTCTTATTCTAACAACAAGATATTCTAATTCTATTTGTGAACAACCTCAGAATTGTGAATAACTTAGGATTGCCTTCGCCTGGCGAATCAAATAAACTGACGGTTCTGTTCCCATGGCAACAGATGCATCAAAATTGCGGATTTTGGTCGTGGACGATGAACCGTCTGTCGGCAATACCGTCAAGATGTTGCTCAAATTTGACGGGCACGAGGTGGAGTCAACCAGTTGCAGCGAGGAGGCGCTGGGCATGTTCAAGTCGGGCCGATTCGACCTGGTTTTCACCGATTTTACCATGCCCGGAATGAATGGCAATCAACTGGCCGCCGCCATCAAGGCGGGTGCGCCGAACCAACCGGTCGTAATGATTACTGCCTACGGCGGGACATTCATCCCGTCACCCGACGTGGATTTCGTCGTCTGCAAACCCTTCCGGCTGGAACATCTGCGGGAGGCGATTGCCAAAGTCCTGCCGGGAGCAAGCGGCCCCGCTTGAGTCGAACGGACAGAACCCGCCCCGGCCCGTCTCTCCGGCCGGGCAATCATCCAAACCAGCCGGTCTGCGGCCGGCACCAGTTTTGATCAAACCATCCAGTTGGGTTGCTGTGTTTCCAGCCGTTTGACCTCCACGCCCACAACGCAAACGTCGTCCTCGAATTCAGCACTGGCGGAGAAATGTTTGATTTCATCCAGCACGCCCGCAAATAACTCGTTTGTCGGCAGTTTGGCACGCTGGTTGACCGCCGCCAGCAGGCGTTCGGCACTGAACGACTCATTGTCCGCCCCTTCGGCTTCAATCAGCCCATCGGTAAATAGCGCGATCAGGTCGCCCACCTCCATTGGACACCGGTGGGTGGGAAACTGGCCGTCGGCAAAAAGCCCCAGGGCCGGGCCTTTTTTATGTCCCGGCCCATTCCCCAGCCATTCAGCCCTGCCCCGCTGCCGGTGCAAGAGGATCGGTTCGGGGTGCGCCGCGCTGGCATAGCGCAACTCCGCGCGCCCCACATCGGCAATCAGGTAAAAGGCGGTGGCATACATGGTGGAGCCGGTTTGCTTGAAGACGCCCGCCACTTCGCGGTTGATCTGGGCGAGCAGTTCGCCGGGCTCGGTCGTGGTGGTGCTCAGATCCACCACCAGGGCGCGCATCATGGCCGTCACCAGCGCCGCGCGCACGTCATGTCCCATCACGTCGCAAATGAACAGGCCCACCGTCGTGTCCGAAAGCGGCACCACGTCGAAGAAATCGCCGCTGACCGCGCCAGACGGGAGGAAGTAGCTGAAAAACTCCAGGTCGCTTTCCGCGCGCGGCTTGTGGCGCGGCACGCAGGGAAATTCGTGCGGCAGCATGGCCAGTTGCAACTCGCGCGCCATTTTCAATTCCTCCGCGGTTTGCTTGTTTTTCTGCTCCAGTTGCTGCGTGTATTCGGCGAGTTTTTGTTCGGCCTCCTTGAGCGGAGTGATGTCCCGCGAAACACCGAACGTGCCGATGATGTTTCCGTCCTTGTCCCGCCACGGCATCTTGGTGGTGATGACCCAGTTGACCTGGCCGTCGGGCTGGACGCTGCGTTCCAATTTGCCAATGCTCGGCTGGCCGGTGCGCATGATGGCCTGTTCATCCTCATAGGCCGGACGGGCGCGTTCCTCCGCGTAAAAGTCAAAGTCCGTCTTGGCCACCATGTATTCGGCGAATGACCCGGCATCCGCCAGATGCGGCGGCAGTTCTATCGGATCGGCTGACGGGTGGGAGGCGTGATGCTGATGCCGGACGGACGCCAGCGTCTTCTCCACCTTCGACCGGCTCACCCGCATGAAACGGGACTCCCGATCCTTGAAGTAAATGGCATCGGGCAGATTATCCAGCAGCGTCTGGAACAGTTCCTGTTCGTGCGCCAGCTTGTCTTCCGCTTCCTTGAGGGCGGTTACGTCCCGGGAAACGCCGAAGGTGCCGATGACCTTCCCATCCTTGTCGCGCCAGGGCATCTTCGTGGTGATGAGCCAGCTGACCCTGCCGTCGGGCTGGATGGCGCGTTCCAGTTTGCCAATGCTCGGCTGGCCGGTGCGGATGATGGCCTGTTCGTCCTCATACGCCGGGCGGGCGCGTTCCTCCGCGTAAAAGTCAAAGTCCGTCTTGCCCAGCATGTATTCGGCAAACTGTTCCGGGCCTGCCATATGGGGCGGCAGTTTTTCCGGACCGGCGCCCGGGTGATCGGCGAGATAACGGTTCCGCACCGTCATCAACGACCGCTCCACCTTTGACAGGCTCACCCGCACGAAGCGGGACTCGCGGTCCTTGAAATAAATGGCGTCGGGCAGGTTATCCAGCAGCTTCTGGAACAGTTCCTGTTCCTGCGCCAGCTTGATTTCCGCTTCCTTGCGCAGGGTGATTTCCCGGTTGATGCCCACCAGGCCGGTGATCTTTCCGTCCTGATCGCGGAGCGGCAGTTTGCTCGTTAACAGCCAGCGTTTCCGGCCCTTTTCATCCACGAACCATTCCTCCTGGTTGATCAGCGGCTCGCCTTGAATCACCTTCTGGTCAACCGCGTAAAGTTTTTCGGCCAGTTCACGCGGAAAGAGATCGAAATCGGTCTTGCCCAGGGTCTCGGCTTCGGATTTGAATCGAAGGTTTTTCACGTCGGTCAGGTTGGCCAGTGTTTTCCGGCCGGCGATGTCCTTGGCGTAGATGGCATCCGGCAGGTTGTCAATCAGCGTGCGCAACAGCAGGCGTTCCTTCAGCAACTCATCCGAGCGCTCGGCCAGCACCTGCTCGATGCGCCGGTGTTCCGTGATGTCCCGGGAAATGCCAAACGTGCCGAAGACCCGACCCGCCCGGTCGCGCAACGGCATTTTCGTTGTGGACATCCAGGTCACCCGGCCATCCGGCCAGGTCTCCTTTTCTTCAACGCCCACCAGCGGCTGGCCGGTCTGCATGACCCGCTGTTCGTCGGCCAGCGCCCGCTTCGCGTAATCCGGCGTGAAAAAGTCCGCATTCGACCTGCCCACCGCCTGATGGGAATCGGCCAGGCCGAACCGTTTCGCCAGCGCCCGGTTGATCATCACATACTGGCTGGCCTTGTCCTTGAAATAAATCGAATCCGGGATGTTGTCCATGAGCAGTTCCAGCAGGTGCCCGGCCCGGATGTGTTCGTCCCGGATCAGTTGCCGTTCGTTGGCATTGCGTATCGTCCTGGCCAGCATCGGGCCCGCCAGCTCCGGCAGGAGCAAATAATCCTGCAACCCCAGGGGCATCAGACTGGCCGCCAGCTTTTCCTCTGCCGGGGTCACCAGCGCAATGATCGGCAAATGCGGCGCCGCTTCGTGGACCTTGACAAACACCTCCGCACCCTGGGTATCCGGGAGCGACAACGCCACGAGCACCACGCTGACGTGGGAGGTTTTGAGTTGGGCCAGCCCGTTCGCCAGACGGTCGGCACAAACCGCCTCGAATTGTTGCTGGCGCAGCAGCCGCAGGCACTCGGGCTGATCGCCGATAAGCAAAACTCCAAAAGATGCGTTCGACATAGTGTTCAGTGTTGTTTGTCAGCAGTCCAACCAGCATTTTCCAAACCAACCGGACTCAACCAAGACGCGGTGTTTGTTATGATCATCCTTGCAGATGGACTGGCCACGTAAAAGGCTTCCACCGTCGTCCCGCATGCAGCACGGTGGTGGTCAGGTCGCCTCACGTGACGGGCATCGTAAGCCGCGGCAAAGTTTAGGCAACTTTAAAGAAGTGTTCCGTCGGCGCTAAAGCCGTGGCGGACAAGCCCACCTTCGTACGGCATTCATCTTCTCCCTGCCTGGACGCGTCCGGGATGTTGATTGTTCGAGGTTGGACGCCGCCCCGGCGGAATTCGGTCCGGCCGGGGAGAAATGTCTCAATCCCAAGGCCGAAGCTTTCAATCCCGGCAAAATTAATTTTTTCTCATAATTAAGAAAGTCGTTGATTGGCTTTCGAGAAAAGAGCGAAAATGATGGAATCAAAAAATCGCCGATAAATAATATCTTCAGACAACGTTTTTTAACCAAACCGCTTCTCGCCATCGCCATCGTCATCTTGGCCGGTGGAGCCGGGGTTGGGTGGTGGTGGGCGCGTAGCGACCACAAACTGTCCTTTCGCACGGCCGTCGTGAAACGCGGCGACGTCGCCGCCACCATCAGCTCCAGCGGCACCATCGAACCGAGTGAAACAGTGGACGTGGGCGCGCAAGTCGCCGGACGCATCACGTCATTTGGCACGGACATCAATGGCCAGACGATCGACTACAACTCGGTGGTGGAGAAAGGGGCCATGCTGGCAAAGATTGATGACTCGGTTTATGCCGCTGATCTCTCGGTCGCCAAGGCGGGTGAATTGACCGCCGCCGCGAATCTGGAACAGATGAACGCGAGGCTCGACCAGGCCGAGGCGGAATGGAAACGCGCGCAGGAGTTATACGATTCCAAATTGATGTCGCAGGTGGATTACGACACCGACAAGGCGAATTATGAAGTCGCCAAGGCCAATGTCTCCGTCGCCAGGTCGGGTATCGCACAGGCGCAGGCCGATTTGGACAAGGCGCAGCGGAACCTGGATTTCTGCGTCATCTCCTCGCCGGTCAGGGGTGTCATTATTGACCGGCGGGTGAACATCGGCCAGACCGTTGTGTCCAGTCTCAATGCGCCGAGCCTGTTTCTTATCGCCGAGGATTTGACGAAGATGCAAATCTGGGTGTCGATGAACGAGGTGGACGTCGCGCGGATCAAGCCCGGCGCGCCCGTCACCTTCACCTGCGATGCCTTTCCGGGCCGGCAATTCGAGGGCACGATTGGCAAGGTGCGCCTGAATGCCACGATGACGCAAAACGTGGTGATGTACACGGTGGTGGTGAACACGGAAAACCCGGACAATGTTTTGCTGCCTTACCTGACGGCCAACGTGATTTTTACCGTGGGCAAACAAACCAACGCCCTGCTGGTTCCCAATGCGGCATTGCGCTGGTCGCCATCGTCGCCCAATGAGCTGGCGGCCGACGTGCGTTCACCAATTTCAATGGACCCGCCACCGGCCGAAAAAAAACCGTCCCACGCCAAAGGCGCAAGCGGAGGCCAGGGCGTGATCTGGTTGAAGGACGGCGAATTCGTCCGGCCCATCGAGGTGAAGGTCGGAACTTCAGACGGTTCCTACACCGCCGTTACCGCCGACAATCTGAAAGAGGGTGAAGAGGTCGTCACGGGTGAAACCACCGGACCGGAGCAAGGTGTAACCCAAAACCCGTTCGTGCCCCATTTTATCAGGCACTAATCGAACGTGAATACCTTTCACGGAACCCTGCGAATGGCCTTGCGCGCCTTGCGCCGCAATGTCATGCGGTCGCTGCTGACCTGCCTGGGCATTATCATCGGCATCGCCGCCGTCATCGCCATGATGGAGATCGGCCGCGGCTCCTCCTATTCCATCGAGAAGACCATCGCCAGCCTGGGCGCCAATGTCATCCAGATGGACCCCGCACACATGACCATCGCCGGCATCAATTCCGGCGCCGGCGGGTGGCCGACGCTCACGCCCATGGACGCCGATGCCATCCGCCAGAATTGCAGCGCCGTCAGTTGCGTCGCCCCCAGCGTGGACTGCCGGGCCCAGATCATTTATGGCAATCGCAACTGGAATCCGGGCCGCATCCTCGGCACAACGCCGGATTACCTGGTGGTCCGGAACTGGCCGCTTTCCGACGGGGAATGTTTCACGGAGGAAAATGTGCGCAGCGCCTCGGCCGTCTGCATCATCGGACAGACCATCGCCAAAGAGTTGTTCGGCGGCGAATCCCCCCTCGGCAAGGAAATCCGCGTCAAGGATGTCGGGATGAGAATCGTCGGCGTCTTGAGCCGGAAAGGGCCAAACATGATGGGGCAGGACCAGGATGACTTCCTCGCCGCGCCCTGGACCACCATCAAGTTCCGCGTGACCGGTGTCCGGCAAAACGCCCAGTCCGCGGCCACCACGGCAACCGCCAGCAGCGTCAATACACTCAACCAGCTTTACCCGCAGCAATCCGTGCAGCTCTATCCGCAGCAATCGGCGGTGCAGGCTGCCGACACGCCGCAGGTGACACGGTTCTCGGACATCGACGACATCTGGATGTCCGCCGATTCACCGCAGGACATCCCGAAGGCCGTCCGCCAGATCACCGTCCTGATGCGCGAACGGCATCATATTCAAGCCAGCGACCTGGACAATCAACCCGGCACGCTGGACGACTTCCGGGTTCACAATCTGACCGAACTCTCGCAGGCGCTCGCTTCCACCAGCGGCGTGATGACCAAGCTCCTCCTCATCGTGGCGCTGATTTCCCTGGTCGTCGGCGGCGTCGGCATCATGAACATCATGCTGGTGTCCGTCACCGAACGGACTCGGGAAATCGGGCTGCGCATGGCCGTCGGGGCGCGGGCGCGCGACATTCTGCGGCAGTTTCTGGTGGAAGCGGTGGCGCTTTGTCTGGCCGGCGGCATTGCCGGAATTTTGTTGGGACGCGGGGTGTCGCTCGCGGTCACGGCCTTGTTGCATTGGCCGACCATGCCCTCCGTGCCGGCCATCATTGCCGCCGTGGCCGTGTCGGTGACCGTCGGAATCGTTTTTGGATTTTATCCGGCCTGGAAAGCGTCGCGGCTGGACCCCATCGAGGCGTTGCGCTACGAATAACCGTAGCCATCCGGATAATTCAATTTACAGATTGAATTTTTCGCTTTCCTTTTCTTTTTTGCACCAGCCATCCGACAATCGTTCCCACCAGAAAACAACAAAACGAGTTGGTGACGATGACAAGCGAATACAAAACCAGTGTCGATGGCCAGCGACCCGTCGGCTGCAATGGACAGCCCAATGTCTGGCACAGTTGAACTGCAGGCAACGTCAGGAGAATTGCAAGGGCTGACTCAATATCCATCCAATCGGCTTCCGCATCGATCGGACCCGTGTGCGTATGGAACGAGAGAATGATCAGGATGACGGTTGTAAGCAGCGCCCCCGCCAGGGTTCCAATGATTTGAATTTTGCGCAGGGTTGACCAACGGCTCCCATTCGAGGGCTCGGTTTGTGTTGTTTCATTCATGAGCGACAATTCGTCTGTCAACCGTCAGTATCGCTAGTTTTTAAATGTTTGAGCCGTCATGCGCTGCCTGAACGATAATCTTCGAGGCCGGCAGCCTGCCGCGGAAACTCTGTTCAGCGTGGTTGCAATATCAAAACCAACACTTTCCTTATTCATATCCTGGTCTGTTGGGAACCGGGTGAGACCTTTGGGAGGTGAAATTAATCATCTGTTTCCAGGCGCTCCCATAGAAGAGAACGGCGATGGCGTACTGATGTGTGGCCGCAGCTTGATCTCCCTTGAGCATCAGATTCAAGACATAGGAAGGCGGTGGGTTGGAGTAGCCACCACCGGGAGTGATCCCGCTGCCCTGTATGGCCTGTTCCGCCAGGAGGCGGGCGGCTTTGACGAGTCTTTCCTGCCAATCCTGCAACTGGGCCAGGGGAATGGCATTGTTTTTCTGCCGCATCAATTGATTCAACTGGAACAAGACCACCGCGTCTTCAACAAAAACATTTGCGCCGCCAGGGTTGGCCAGATGCATGTCACCGGCCCACCAGTTCGTCACCAGGGCGCGGTTTAATCCGGCAATGGCCTGGTCCAGCGGGTGAACGCGGCGGGTTTGTCCCGCCTTCAGCGTCATCAATCCCGCCAGCACCCGTCGCTCGGTCTCCAATGGGCCCAGCACATACACGGTGCGCGTGGCCTGGGCCATCACCCCCTGCGGATTGATGGCGGTGTACGTGCGAACGTAGGTGCCCGGCGTATAAGTATATATCGCGCCCGTCGCTCCGTTCGCTCCCAATGAACCGATGAGATTGGTCGGCGCATCGGTTCCGCCAAAAGCATCCAGTCCCCAGCCCACCACCGTGCCGTCGGCTTTCAACGCCAGACTTTGGTAAACGGTTGCCGCGATGGCCACGACATTGCTCAGACCCGCCGGCGGGCTGGCTTGTCCGTATTGATTGTCCCCCCAGCCCACGACCCTGCCGTCATCCTTCAGCGCGAGACCGTGATAATATCCCGCCGCGATGGCCACGACATTGCTCAGGGCTGCGGGAACATTGGTCTGATCTGATTCGTTCCATCCCCAGCCGACAACCTGGCCATCGGCTTTCAACGCCAGGCCAAAAGAGGCGCCCGCGGCTATGGCCACCACATTGGTCAAATCTGGCGGTGGGGTCGTCCCGCCGTAAATGGGGTCTCCCCAGCCAACCACGGTGCCATCGGATTTGAGCGCCAGGCTCGAGTCAAAACCCGCGGCAATGGCCACCACATTGCTTAATCCGTCCGGCGCCGTCGCCTGGCCATAATTAAGCCCGGGACAAACCGGAGGGGTTGCTCCGAGACCCCAACCTGTGACCGTGCCGTCAGATTTCAGCGCCAGGCTGAATCTAAATCCCGCTGCGAGCGCGACCGCGTTGTCCAGATTTTCCGGGACGTTGGTTCCGCCATCGATGTCGTCGCCCCAGGCGACAACGGTGCCGTCATTTTTCAGCGCCAGCGCATGGCTCTTGCCCGCAGCAATTGTCACCACGCCGGTC
>JBEKSU010000087.1:0-13075 GCA_049516755.1 Verrucomicrobiota bacterium
ATTGCGGTGCGATGCTAGAAGGACCGGCAAAGCGGTCAAGCGTGAAGCGGATTTTCACGCCGCGACCAATTCGGAGTTCACCGACCAGACCGGTTTGCCGCCGACCACGGTCGCCACGGCCCGGCCTTTGAGTTTCCATCCGAAAAACGGGCTGTTGGACGATTTGCTCGCCGTTTCGGCGCGTTCAAAAATCCATTCCCGATCCGGATCAAACACCGTCACGTCCGCGTCCGCGCCGATGCTCAGCGTGCCCTTGGGCAGGTTGAGCAGTTGCGCGGGGGCCACGGTGTATTTGGCGATGAGTTCCGGCAAACCCAGCCGCTGCGCGTGATACAATTGCATGAGCGCCAACGCCAGTTCGGTTTCCAGTCCCGTGAGACCGAACGGGGCGTAGTCAAATTCGACTTCCTTTTCAAAATCACAGTGCGGCGCGTGGTCGCTGCACAAAATTTCGATGGTGCCGTCGGCCAGGCCTTCCAGAATCGCCTCGCGGTCGGCCGCCGCGCGCAGCGGCGGATTCATTTTGAAATTGGTATCGTAGGCCGGCCATTCCGGCAGTTCGTCCTGGAACCCCGCCAGGGTTTGCCCGTCATTGGCCCAAAATCTCGCGCTGCCGGCCACCGCCGCGTCGGTGAGCGTGAAATGATGCGGACAGGCCTCGCCGGAGATGGACACACCGCGCTTTTTGGCTTCGCGCAACCGGGCCACACTGCCCGCGGCGCTCAGATGCTGGCAATGGATGCGGGCCCCGGTCAGTTCGGCGAGCAGAATGTTGCGCGCGACCATCATTTCCTCGCCCGCGGCCGGCCAGGCCCGCAAGCCCAGCACGGTGCTCCAATAGCCTTCGTGCATCACGCCGTCCGTCACGAGCGAATAATCCTGGCAATGATCCATCACCGGCAGGTTGAACATTTTGGCGTATTCGCACGCGCGGCGCATGAGCTCGTGGTTCTGCACGCAATGACCGTCATCGGTGATGGCCACCACCCCGGCGCGTTTGAGCGAACCGATGGGCGCGAGTTCCTCGCCGGCGAGGTTCTTGGTGATGGCCCCGGTCACAAAAACGTTGACCACGCCCTGTTGGGTCGCGCGTTCGCGAATGAGCGCCACCGTACCGGCGGTGTCAATGGCCGGTGACGTATTGGGCATGCAAACCACGGAGGTGAAGCCGCCGCGGGCGGCGGCGGCGGTGCCGCTCGCAATGTTTTCCTTCGCCGTCTGTCCCGGTTCACGCAGATGCACGTGCAGGTCAATCAGGCCGGGACAAACCACGAGGCCGCTGACATCCATTTTTCCCGCGCCGGGCGGCGCCTGATTTGCCGCGTCCGCGCCCACCGCCGCGATTTTGCCATCGGAAATCAAAACATCCGCCTTTGCGTCGAGGCGGTTGGCCGGGTCGACGACGCGTCCACCGGTAAGAAGCAACGCTGCCATGCGCAGCGAGGGTACACGCGGGACATTGACAATGCAAGCGCGGGGATTAAGCTTGGCTGGTTTTGGTGGCGGGCTGGCCGCGTCAGCCTTCGCCTTAGGGCTAAGGCTCGACAAGCCGGTTGAAATTTGCTGCGGTGTGGCGGGCCTGCCGCGCCGAAGCGCAGCGTAGGCGGGCGTAGTTCAATGGTAGAACGGAAGCCTTCCAAGCTTCACACGTGGGTTCGATTCCCATCGCCCGCTCCATTCATAATCAATGACTTATGAATCAGTGCAAGTAAAGTGCAAGTAAGTTGCTCTTTGAAAATAATTTCCAGGCTCCTACCGGCTGATGTGAACGTGAAAAACACAAATGCGAAATTACCCTTATTTTACGGGCTGAAATTCGCTATTTGAAATGGAACCAGGAACTAACTGGATTCTTGCAGAATCTTTGCCGCACGCGGTGGAAGGCTTGAGGAAGCATTGGTTTGAACCCCGTTGCGGGGCGGGAGGTTATCGGGCTGGTCTGCAAATCGATTTTGATTCGAGCGCCATTGGACAAAATCCTGCCAGAAGACAACACCGCGAAACGCGGGAAAACCTGGCAGGTGAAACCAGCAACGCGCGGTAGAGTAGGAAACTCCAGCGCAGACGGCAAACTCTTTGGCGTTCAAGGCTTGATCCAATCGGCGCTTTTCCAGCACGTCGGACAATCGGATTCCACGAAGTTGTTTTTCGTCTGGCATTTTATTGTCGTGTTTGAATTGTGAAGCGCACCGCCGGTTGAACCGGGCGGAAGACGGCTTCTCCCCCGCCCGGTTTACCCCCACATCATTATTGAGCGGGTGGTGTTTCGGCGGGCGGCTGCTTGTTGCCCGATTCTTCCTGTTCCTGTTGGTGGATGTATGAATGAGCCATATCTAGAACTTTGGCGGCCTGTAAGAGGTCATCGCGCCCGAATGAATCGGTCGATTTCCAGGTGTCACTATCCTTGTAGATGCGGCTCAATTTAACATTGAAGCGGGCACCGGTTTCAGTTTCGTTTCTCCAGACTGCGGCTTTGATTGCGCCGAGCCGGACCTCATGTGTCGGACGTGTTGTTGTTGTTTTCATTTTTGTTGTTTGTTTTTTGTTTTTTGTGTGTCGAGAAGTCATTCGCTTTCCATTTTATGGGTGTGGTTGGTGGACGCCGCCGGGAAAATGAGCGCGATGAGATTTTTGAGCGCCTTGGCCCGGCCCCGGTTGATATTGTTTCAACGAAGTATTAAGAGTTTGCGCCTCAAGTTTGGCGTCAATGGAGTCGATAATGCGGCGGATAAATTTGAATCGTTTGATCTGTGCTTTGACAAGCAGGGCAACGGCGGAGGTTTTCAGCCAGAGGCCAAGAAACGGATCCAGCATTGCGACGTGCAAACCAACAATCCAGCAGAACATAGGTTCGACATAGCATTGGATGGTTGTTTGCGTAAAACCAATGCGCTGCCAGATTTCCCAAGAATCCCCGGTGGACGATCCATGACAAAAGGGAAGCTCACCTTGCATTTCACCTGGCCGAGGATGTTACGGATGACGGGATTTAACAAAAACTGGCCGAGTTTGTTTTGAATCGGCGCAATGGCTTCACGCCGGAACCGTTCGTCATAACCGGCGAATTCATGTTCCCAGAATTCCTTGATGAACGGGTCCTTGATCTGCCGGATCACCCACGCTTCAAACGCCAAGCTAATATGCCGTTCTGTAAGCCGCTCGCCAATGCGCTCCGCATGGAGTGCCACAGCCTTGCCCAAGTCCAACAAGCTCCGGTGCGTCTTGGCTGTCCCGTCCGCACGCGGCGACGTGTTCGCCGAGTGACGGCCATACCATGTCCAACAGGTCAAAGCCAACTGCCCACCATAAACCGAGTGATACACAGCGGTATTTGTCTTTAATCCGCTGTGTATCATTCCCGGTAACTGAATCGGTAGAACCTCCGCCAATCCGAAAAACCAAAGCCCGTTGTCAAACGACACGAAAGACGCACGGGACACGTCAGAACCGGACGTGTCGGGGTCGCGGCTATAAATACGCCGGACGTGTTCTGATACTTGCTCGAAAACTCCCGGGTGCTCGCGGGCAGAACATGGCGGGACGCGGAACAAAAGCCGGACGCCTTCGCCACGTGCGGAGCGGAATGCCGCGAGACAATGCTTGTCCGCAACGGCGGTTTGAATCACGGCAGTTGCGCCGTCATCGCCTAGGTCGTCAAGATCAACGCCGCATTGTCCAGAGTGTTGGACAAGTGCAGAGTTCGCCCGGTAAGAAAACACACCCGCCCAAGTCGCAAACGGGAGAGCGCACTTGGCCGTCTTTTGCTCCGCGCTGTCGTGCGGTAACGAGCGGACACGCGCAACGGTTTCCTGCCAGGCACCGGACTGAATACCGCGCAACACGTCGCCCGTACTGCGCGTTTCCAGCAAACCGGGACGGTGAACGTCCAAGCCAAACGAAATTTCAGCGGAACAGTTCAAAGCGGAAATTTCAGCAATTGGCCGCCACTTCGTCCTTTGCCACTTCATCCGCCGCGCATTGCTCGCACTTTTCGATGAAAGTCAGAATTGAGGAAAGGTTGAAAAGCCGCGTGCCTTTGATTGCGCCTCTTTCGCGGATGGACACGGACCGGATCGCGCCCGTGCCGGCGAGTTCATATAATTTTGCCCTGCTGAAGCCACTGTAAAATTCCACCCCTTGTTTTGGACTCCTGATCCAGACGGGTTGGCCGTTGGATTGGTCTTGAAGTAGTTCTTTCGCGGTTGGCGAAAGTCTCGTTTTGCTGGCGAACTTGCCACCAGTATTAACTGTGTCAGGTATGTCTGTTTTCACGAAAAAGGCGCCGAGTCAACTTAGGCACTACACTCGAACGCCAAAAACACAAAAGCCCGAAGCGTTTAGCAACGGGCTTTGGATATTTTATTTAGGCACTACACAGGCAGGGTATCATTTCATTGTCTTCGCATTTAACAACCGTAACGCTTCCTCGTGCTTGTCGTGAATGAATTTTGAAAAGGCGATGAAACTATCCAGTTTGTCATCCGGCCAAGCAATCATCTTCGCTTTGTTTTCCAGCTCGCGAATATTGCTGGCCGCACGCATGAGCAAACTTATGGATTCGCAAAACGGATTCACGGGAATACGTGCGTTTTGTAGGTGCCTTATCCCGGTATCAGCATCTAGCCTCCTTCTATCAACTTTATTGCGACTAGGCACAAGTTTCACCCTCATGTCACGTTTGAATTTCTTAATGGCTTTATCGAGTGTTACCGCCTTGTCTAGCGCTACACGCTTATAGGCTTTTGTGTTTTCTGGTCGTTCCGAGTTTACCAAGGCATCCCGGCATTTCTTGACCATTCTGATTAACCTTGCGATGTCCTTTTTCGGCCATAAATCAACGTAAGCGATGTGCCGCTGGCGGGGTTTCCTCGTGGTTTTGTCTCGGTAGGATTCAACCAAGTATCGGCGCTTTTTCCCGTCAATTGTTGTTTTTGGGCGGACAAACATTTTCAACCAAGGGCGGGTAATGGTGCGGGCAAAAATTCACTTTTTGGTTTCATGGGTTTCGGGAGGTGCCATCTTGCGCAATAGACGGATCATTTCAGCCAGAGCACGGAATAGCATTTTCACGACCCAACCTTGGGCAAATGAAATCACACCGCCGCAGATGGAAAAGATGATAATTAAGGATGTTCCCTCATTGACCGCTGCCATCAGTGCGGCTATTCCGCAGATAATCGTTCCAATGATTCCGGCTGCAAAAAATGCGTCACCGATGTTATCCAGCGTATTTTCCACTAGAACGGGAACAATATCAGGGCTGTGTTCAAGTGCTGGCGGCAGCGGGTTGGGTTGTGGGTCTGTCTGGACCGGTGCCTGCTTGGGCCAGCCGCCAGGCGGTTCGGGCATACCATAATCAAGATAGATGATGGTTTCCTTTTGACAATTCGGGCAGAGAACGAATTGCCCGAATATCTGGTATTCGTTCCGGCTGGTTTCCTGAAATTCCGACACTTCAAATTCAAGCGGATTTTTGCATTGCTGGCATTTGCATTCGGCAATCATGGCGTTTTCAATTTCGGATTAGACCATTTTTTTCAATCTCCATCTGAATCTTTTGCCTAAACTTCAAAGGGGCGGCGATGTTGTGAAAGGGATCTTTGGTTCCACCCGTTCCGCCGACAATTATTGTCCCAAAATCAAGGATGCGGCCAAGAATCCCCTGATTCACCGTAATGGATTCTACTTTGGTCAGCATAATTTCAACCGAACTGCGATTGATAAAACCGCATTTCATTAAAACCCGTTTGTTCGTCACGGCAAATTCGGCGGTCTTCATGTTGAGGCAAGCCACCAGAGCGGCAGCCCCAACCGGGACGATTTCGACAAGAATAAGGAACACTATAAACGCTCCCCAAGAAACAACCTCCCCGGACAAAGCGGAATAGAAGAAACAAACAAGGATGAGTCCGATGATGGCAGCATACACTATTGGAAGGTAAATCGCCCAATGCAATGCGGCAGTCCCCGTCACCACTTCGCCGGGCATTAAATTTTTGTGGATATAGCCGGAAGGTGAAACTTGATTTTTAGGTGTCGGGGCGGGTTTAACTGCCGGCTTGCCTTGGGTAACATAAAGCACCGTTTCAATTCCACAGTGCGGACAGGCGACAGTTTGCCCCGCGCTGCTTTCGTCAAATTCAATATGCCCCGGACAGTTGTTGCAAACGCATTTGGCGGTCATTTTACCTTTCACTTTTGCAACCGTGTCAGTGTGGTAGTGGCTTCCGCGTCGCCCTGATCGGCGGCTTTTTTCAGCCAGTAAATCGCTTGCTCGCGGTTTGTCTCGCAGCCTTGTCCGTTCAAATAATGAAGGCCGAGACTGCATTGCGCGGATGCGTCGCCATTGGTCGCTTGGGGTTGCAGCCAGCGGACGGCGTTTATCTGACCTTGGTCCGCTCTTTTTTTATCCGCAATCGCCTTTGCTTTGGCGGCATCTTGCGCCGCTTTAATCTGTTCCGGTGTTGGCGGCGGCGGGACATAGGGCGTCCCGCAATCGTAAAATTCTATGGGCGAAGAATCGCTCACCTTGAAAGTACCCATGCGTAGCGCTTTTATACGTATCTGCTGATCAACCGTTGCATCATTTATATTGGGGAAATTGGTGAGCGCTACAGTTCGATCAAATTCTTTGACTGAATATCCACTGCTACTGGCAGAATAGGCCCCGATTCCGGCATTCCCTTGCGCAGGCAGAACGTGATATGTGGATTTGTAAATATCCAAAGTTACGATGCCGTCCCTGACCGAATTGATTTTCCCGTTAAGATAACTCAATTTGTTTGGCTTGTTGACATCTATAATCATGTTCCCGAATTGTTTGTAGATTGGTCCAGACTGTGCGTGAATTGAATAAACCACCAGGACGCCAAGTAGGATGATTTTTGTTTTCATGGTTTGTGGTTTCCCCCCTTGCCCTTGGCAGGCCATTTGTGCAGGAATCAGAGGGTGGTGAGAATTTCCCCTTCGGGCCGTGCCTTGCGCAATAAATCTGCCTGTCGCCACGTTCACAGGACTATTAAATGACGCAATGCGCCACCTGTGTCAACTGTGTCTGCCGTTGTAATTTCCCCCCGCGCGTGCGGCCGATTGAATTCAGCCAAGTGACGGGATTTTTTTGATGCCCGTACTACGCCATTGCCGGTTCTAACGCGGCCAGTGGTTCAACGTCGCGTTCAATGGCTCGCGCCTTTTCGTGACGCGCCTGGCGCAAATCGTAATCGGCCTGCAAGCCCGCCCACAGTTCCGCGCTGGTGCCAAAATACCGCGCCAGTCGCAAGGCGGTGTCTGCCGTGATGCCGCGCTTTTCCAAGACGATTTCATTGATCCGGCGCGGCGGGACGTTCAACGCCCGCGCCAGCGCGTTTTGCGAGAGGTCGCGCGGCTTCATAAATTCTTCGCGGAGAATTTCGCCCGGATGAATCGGCGGCAGTTTGTTCGTTTTCATAATTTTCAGTGGTAGTCCACAATTTCCACGTCCAACGCATCTTGACCGTGCCAGCGGAAGCAAATCCGCCATTGATCGTTCACGCGGATGCTGTGCTCCCCCTTGCGGTCGTCTTTTAACGCTTCCAAGTGATTGCCATACGGCACACGCAAATCATTCAGACTGCGCGCCTGATGCAACACCAGCAATTTCCGCCGCGCCACGCGCTGAATCTGCACCGGCAACCGGCGCGAAGATTCATCGTTGAACAGCTTTTCAGTTTCGTGGCAGGCAAAGCTGCGTATCATGTGAGGAGACTATAACGCTTGACGTTATAGATGTCAACTGCGTTTGATAATGTCCGGCGGGCAAACATTAAATTCAGCCAAGGGACGGGATTTTTTTGACGGCGGCGCGGAGATTGTCCATTTCGTGATGCGTGTATTTGCGATGCTCGCCTTCCGTTTTGTGGCCGGTGAGTTTCATCCGCAATTCAGACGACACGTTTTGATTGGCCAGCGCGGATGTGAAGCTGTGGCGCAAGGCGTGGAATGAGCGGCGGGAAAACATCTGATTGCCCGCGCCCTTCACCGTCTGTGAATCCACGCCCGCCTTCCGCATGATGTTTTTGAAGGATTCGGAAAGCCCGTGCCGACCGCCGGGCCGCAAATTTGCCATGTGCGGCAGGATGAAGATTTCCGGCTTGTCTGTCCCCGCCAGCTTGTTCAATCGCGTCAACAAGTCAGGGTGAAGCGGGGTGGTTACTTTCGCGCCAGTCTTGGCTTGCGTGTAAGTCAGGGTTTCTTCGGTCAAGTCCACACCTTCCCATTGCATCCGGCAGCAATCGGAAAGCCGCGCCCCGGTGAAATAGGCGAGCATGATTAACAGCTTCCATTCGCCTTCCGCCGTGTCCACAAGCATCTTCACTTCCGCAGGAGTGAATGTCCCGCGTTCCATACTGACGGCTTCGGGCAATTCTACGGCTTCGGCGGGATTGGTCGTAATCAAACCTTGCCGCCGGGCCGCGTTCAATGCCCCGCGAATAATCTTCACGTCCACATTCACGGTTTTGGGTGCAAGCCCCTTGGCTGTGCGATGGTCTAAAAAGCGTTGCACGTCCGCCGCTGTGAGGCTGGTAAGGTTTTTGTTGGCACGTTTGCCCAGCGTTTTCAAAAATTCTTCCACGGCCACGCCGTAACGTTCCCCCGTGCCTTTGGACTTGCGCGCCGACTTGCTTTCAAGCCAAGTATTGAAATGCGATTTGATGGACACGGTTTGCAGGGTTTCCACTATATGAGGAACCGGCGCATCCAGATGGACTTCGTTCCAGGCCAATTGCCGCAATTCTTCCCAACGCAAACCCGTCCGCGCGGCAGTGAAATAGATAATCCCACGCAGACCCGAACCTTGAACCAGCCTGCACAGTTCGTCATCCGTAAACGCACGGCGCACCCGTTTTTTCTGGCCGCGGCCATCCACCTTGGAAACATTCTTCATGGGATTGAACTTGATCCGCCCGCCGCGTTCCATCCAGTTCAAGAACGAAATCGTCCCCTGCAAGTAATGATTCAACGTCCGCGCCGAATCGGTTTGCCGGTTCCGCCAGGCAATGAAGGAATCCGCTGTGATACTGGCAGATAATTTCCAGCCGCAATCATTCAGCAGCCGCAGAATACGCGACTTGAGCAAACGCGCCCCACGGCCACCACGCCCCGCCCGTCCGCGTTTTAGCAGATCGGCCTCGTAATCGTTCAGGTGTTCCACCAAAGGCCGTTGCGCGGAGTCCCGCACTAGTTTCGGTTCAAGGATGCCCGCCGCTTCGCGTTCTTTTTCCTGAATGAATTCTTGCGCCTTTTTATTGGCAACTTGAAAGTCAGTTGTTCCAAGGGATTTCCAACGGTCAACCGGCATGTCGCCAATGCGATAACGCAGATAATAGCCACGCGTCGTTTGCAACTCGCCGTTTTTGCGAAAGTGACGTTTTTCAACTTTGAAAATCATGATTGCCTCCATTCATCAAATTTTGCACCTCGCTCAAACGAAACCGAATTCCGCCCAAGATTTTTACTCGCGTCAACTTGCCGGCAGCAACAAGCCGGTCCACAGAGCGCAACGATTGGGCCAGCATTTTTGCCACTTCTTTTTTTCTCAGCAAATTTTCCGGGTTCATGGCTTTTTCAATTCCACATTTTCATCCGCATAGTCCGGCGCCTCAATGTCTGACCAATCCTGGTTCGGATTGCGCTGTTCCTCTGGAGTGGCAGCCAAATAAACCCGGTAAACGGCGCTGTGATCAGTTTCAATGCCTCTTTTGGCAAACCATTCTGCAATGGCTCGAAACGTAAATTTCTTATCATCACGCAGCGTCATGATGGTACTGATAAAATCCATAAGGAGAATTCGTTTGGGTTCCTTCCTAGCCTCCTCCAGAAACGCTTCCGGCGGCGGGCAATCGGATTGAACAACAGCAGTGACGGGTGGTTTGTCGGCTTTCGCTTTCGCGCCCGCCGTTGACTTTGATTTTGTAATGCGATTTGTCATAGTGAAAAAAATATAAACGAACAGAACAAACAATGCAACCAAAAAGAAGAATTTTTATTAAACTATATTTCGTTCATTTTCAAATATTTATGACTTACCCGGTTCAGGAGTTGAAAATTCCCCGTTCGCATTCCCGTGTTTGTCATGCAGCTTGCTAAATTGAAGGCCAAGCCGGATGCCACCCACGGCGTCCAGATGCGTGATCAAGCGCACCACCGACGCTGACAGCGTCACCGAGTTGGCAAAGGCGTATTTCGACACCTCGTATGAGTTTGCCCCCAGGCATTTGCTCACGTATTCCGGTCCAGAGCGTGACCGGTCATATTGGCGAACTACAACACGGGCGCCTTGCGAAACTTGCTTCCAAAAGAATTCAAGCCGATTGGCGTCCGCGTGACCATTGCGCGAAAAGATTCCCCCTAACAGATAGTGATAGTGGAACCGCCCCCTCAATTCTCCCTCTTCGCCACGCAATGCAACGAGAAGGTTTTTCTGGGGCACGTCAAATGCCTCGATGATTCTGCGCTTCCAATTTTCAAAAATGGACTGACATACGTCAGGCCGAGGGACTCTGCCCGAAAAAGTTGGCGAACCAAAGAACTCCCAGGGAACCCGGGAGAGAATCACCGAATAATCTGTGCCGACCTCAAGCCGTCGCCACGGCTCGCGCCATTGCCTATCCGCTTGAGGATTTCTGTATGCCATAACCGGTTTATTTCGCGGTTATGATCTTGCCCAAGAGCGTTGCCTTTCCGCCATTGTCACCGTGGCGAATCTTGGCAATGCCGACCTCGATGGTCTTGCCGACCGACTTGCCCCAAAACGCCAGCCGTTCTTCGGGCTTGAGTCGGTAATATAACATTTCTTCCATGCGGTGTTCCGCAGGTTCGGAAATGTCCAGGCATAGCAAATCCCAGGCTTCCCCGGCTTTGCGCTTTTCGTTGGCGTCCCAGGAATTGTGAACTTCCTTGAACACGGTTAGTTTAGTTATCATGCTAATTTCAGCTTTCTATTTCTGCCGGGTTAGTCGAATCCCACACGACGGGCAGAACGCCGCGCGGAAATTGTTTGAGCGAGTTGGAGTTCATCGGTTGGCCTCCGATGAATTGACGATGGCGAGAATCGCCGCTTTGAGCGGCGGAGAAAGTTTCACCCAGGCTGCGACTACTTGCGTCAGGTCAGGACTAGAAACGTCTGGAATCTGTGCGTGCCCTTGTGTATAGTCGGCTTGTACGAGTGTGGGAAGTGACTGATTATGTGCAGCTTGTGAAGTTTCGACCGAAGGTTCGATTCCCTTCACCCGCTCCAATTCCGTGCTCGCCTTTGTTTTTGCCAAAACCCCGATTCCGGAGGGTATTCCCGGTTCCCGTTGGCATAAAAAGCGTCTCCAGTTCAACACCGGGGACGCTCTGTTCAAGCGTCCAGGACCAGACTACGGACTATGCACGCGATAGAAGGAATTCGGTGCAGTCGCGCCTGTGTCCGTATAGGTGGTTGCCGCCAGGTTGGTTGTCAATAACGTCCAGACCGTATTGGTGCCCAACAACTGGGTGGTCTTCTGTACGGAATACGAGAAACTCGCAACCCCGGTCGGGATCGGAGTCCAATTCAGTATCGCGCTGTTCCCGCTGCGTGAAACCGTCACGGGATTGATGGACTCGATTTCCCACGTCGTCGGCACCACTTGTACTTCAAAATACGGGAAGGTGAAGGTATCCGCCGCATTTTCAAGTTTATTGGGCCGGATGGCGAACGTGTCAAAACGATGATAAGCAAGGCCGTTGGTATCAACATTCGAGAACGACCAATTTGTGCTTACCCCGGCATAGTTTACTCCGCTGATTGTTGCCGAGAGCCGGCAACGATTGGTGTCGGTTCGCGTAACCTGTAACACCAGCGTGTAAGCGGTATTGGGCTTGAACGCAGGCGCGTTGGTATATCCGCCGCCCGACGGGCCGCTATCCATGCTGATATAATCGCCGGTCGTGCCGATCAGGTTGAGGTCCGACAGACCATTCCGCACCAGGAGTGACAAGGGCGAATTGGCGGTGAAGTTGGTGCCAAAATCCGCGCTCAGAACGTATCCTCTGACTCCGACGCCGTTGCCCGAACTTCCTCCGCAAGCGTTGGTATCGGCGGTAAATATCGTGCCGCCCGCTGCGCCAGCATCGGCGTAATCGAACACCCCAAACCGCAACGCGCCATTGTTGGTAAACGCAGTCATGTCACCAAGGGTAAACGGCAGGGTGACTTTAATCGCGTTGGTAACATTCAACGTAACCGGAACAAGACTTGCCGGGGCGCCATTTGTTTCATTCTCAAAAATACACCACCACAAAGTCGAGCTTCCCGAGACAGGCGTGGCGATCAACGCTCCCGTTGACGCATCCAAATTGTCCGTGTATTGCGAGGAAGTAAACCAGACCGAGTTGTTGGTGGTTACCGGCGGGTTGCCCCGGAACGTATCGGTAAAGTTGTCATACATGACCAGGCCCACCGGCGTATAGGTGGCCGTTGTGAGCGTAACGGTGCACGCTGTGGAAGTCGCCGGCGTGTCAAGAGGGTTGCACCCGCTGCTGACGATACACCGATACATATTGTGCTGGTCGGTGGCAATCCACAGGGTCGGAGTCGTGTAACTGGCAAAAATTGCGCCGGGAATGTCGGTCCAAGCACCCATCCCGTTTGGGTTGATTTGCCATTGGTAATTCGGATTCGTGCAGGGCGCGAGGACTTGGAAGCTGGCATTGAGTCCTTCAACATTGGTTATGTTGAGCGGTGGATTCCCCGTAATGACCGGGGCAAGACATTGGTCCCCCGGAGCCACATCCGCCCACGTGTTGCCAATGCGCAACTCGTCAAATTCGGCGTGTTGTCCGCAAGAATCTATGAAAAAGCGCCCTTGACCGGTGGTGCTGGTGTCATCAGACCCGTCAGCCACGACTGCATTGGGCGTTGGCACACTGCCTTCAGCGGCGCCAAAGCTATTGGTGGGCGGATTGATCCACAGACTGTCAACTTCGTTGGAAGTCGTACCCGAGGTCTTATTTTTGATCACCACGAAGAAGGTGTCTTCATAGTTGATGTTGGTGCTGGCCCAATTGGTCA
>JBEKSU010000088.1:0-12944 GCA_049516755.1 Verrucomicrobiota bacterium
GGCGATTTGCGGCGCGCCGGTGTTGGCGTCCACCTTGAATTCGCGCTTGAGCCGGTCGCAAATGATTTCCAGGTGCAACTCGCCCATGCCCGCAATGATAAGCTGGCCGGTTTCCTCGTTGTGGAAACAGCGGAACGTCGGGTCTTCCTCGGCCAAGCGCTGCAATCCTTCGGACATCTTGTCGCGGTCGGCGCGTGTCTTCGGCTCGACGGCCATGCTGATGACCGGCTCGGGGAACGTCGGCGGTTCGAGTGTCACGTCGTAGTCCTCGTCGCACAACGTGTCGCCGGTGGTGATGTTCCGCAAGCCGACCAGCGCGGCGATGTCGCCGGCATAAACCTGGGTGATGTCCTTGCGTTCGCTGCCTTGAATGATCATCAGGCGGCTGACGCGATCGCGTTTGCGCGTGCGGGGATTGTAAATCGTGTCACCCTTTTTGAGCGTGCCGGAATAAACGCGAAAAAACACCAGCTTGCCCGCGTAAACATCAGTCCACAGCTTGAATGCCAGCGAACAAAACTTGTTGCCGTCGCTGGTCTCGACATGAACGGGGTTGTTCGTGTTCAACTCGGCACCTTCCGCGCCGGGAACATCCAGCGGACTCGGCAGATAATCCACCACCGCGTCCACCAGCGGCTGCACGCCCTTCTTTTTGAAGGCCGTGCCGCACAACACGGGAACCAGTTCAATCTTGCAGGTCAGCCGGCGAATCGCAGCCTTGAGCACGGGCGCCGAGACGGGCTTGCCCTCGATGACCAGTCCGGCTATTTCATCGTCCTTGTTGGAAACGGCGTCAATCAATTCCGCGAGCGCCGCCTTGGCGCGGGCCTGGTGCTCGGCCGGAATTTCCTTCACCTCGTAATTCAAGCCTTCGTTGGCCACGTCGCCGGGCCCCCAGACGATGGCCTTCTGGTTGACGACGTCAATGACGCCGGCGAATTTATCCTCCGCGCCAATCGGCAGAAAAATCGGATAGGCGTAAGCCTTGAGTTTGGTGCGCATGTCATTCAGCGCATTTTCAAAATTCGCGCCGGTGCGGTCCATCTTGTTGACGAACGCGATGCGCGGGACCCTGTATTTGGTCGCCTGGCGCCAGACGGTTTCGGATTGCGGCTGCACGCCGGCCACGCCGCAGAACACGGCGACTGCGCCGTCGAGCACGCGCATGGAACGCTCCACCTCGGCGGTAAAATCCACATGGCCCGGAGTGTCAATGATGTTGATGCGATGCGGAACATCCTTGAACGCCTTGTACACCTCGTTTTCGCCCGCCTTGACCGCCTTTTGCGTCCAGTAACACGTCACCGCCGCTGAAGTGATGGTGATGCCGCGTTCGCGTTCCTGCTCCATCCAGTCGGTCACCGTGTTGCCGTCATCCACGTCGCCAATCTTGTGAATGAGTCCGGTGTAAAAGAGAATCCGCTCGGTTGTGGTCGTCTTGCCCGCATCAATGTGCGCCGCTATGCCGATGTTGCGCGTGCGCTCCAGCGGATATTCGCGGCCGGATGAAACGTCCGATTTCGATGTTTTGGTGGCTGCTTGTGTCATGGTTTGGAAAAATAAAAAACGCCCCGATGTTAAAACATCTTCGGGGCGCGTTGAAAATATTATTACCAGCGGAAATGAGCGAATGCCTTGTTGGCCTGTGCCATTTTGTGAACTTCGTCGCGTTTACGGATGGCATTCCCCTGCCCTTGGTATGCCTCCATGATTTCCGCCGCGAGCGCCTCGCGCATGGGCGTGCCCTTGCGGGCGTCCGCAAAATCCACGATCCAGCGCAGCGCCAGGGCCGCCTGCCGGTCCGCCGGCACTTCCAGCGGAACCTGATACGTGGCGCCGCCGACGCGGCGCGCCTTGGTTTCGATGCGCGGTTTGGCGTTGTCCACCGCGCGCTGTAAAATTTCCACCGGGTTGCTGGCCGGATTCTTTTCGGAAATGCTGTTGAACGCGCCGTACACAATCCGCTGGGCCGTGCTCTTCTTGCCGCCGTACATGATGGTGTTGACCAGCCGGGAAACCAAAACACTCTGGAACTTGCCGTCCTTGGCAATCTTTCGTCGGGTAGCTTGTCGTCTGCGGGACATGAATTTGTTAAATGGTTAAATGGTTAAATTATCAGGCTGCGGGTGCTGCTGCCGCAGGAGCCTCTGCGGCCGCCGGCGCTGCGGGCCGGGAACCGGGTTTCGGACGTTTCACGCCGTACTTCGAGCGGCTGACCCGGCGTTTTTCAACCCCGGCGGCATCCAGCCGGCCGCGGACAATGTGATAGCGCACACCCGGCAGATCCTTCACGCGACCGCCGCGCACCATGACAATGGAGTGTTCCTGCAAATTGTGGCCCTCGTCCGGGATGTAGGCGATGATCTCATACCCGTTGGTCAGGCGCACCTTGGCCACCTTGCGCATCGCCGAGTTCGGCTTCTTGGGCGTGCGCGTCATGACCTGAATGCATACCCCGCGTCGAAACGGCGAGCCTTCCAAGGCTGGCGACTTGGACTTGTACTTTACTTTGCGTCGGCCCTTGCGAACCAATTGATTGATTGTCGGCATTTTATCTTTAAAAAAAATATCTCTCCGCATTTTTCCGGCACATTTTTGCCGGTCAAACGGAAAGCGGAATATATCAAACGCATTTATTGTTGCAACAAGTATTTCAGCGCACAAAATCAAAAAACAACCGGGGCCGAACCGCCCAAACGGGGTGATTTTTGATTATTCGGCCGCTTTAACGGCAAAACCAGGCAAAGTTGCGCCGGCAATCCGCCAAACCACGACAAGACCAATATGCGCTTAAGATGCTGGTTCCGTCTCATGGAATGGGAGGCCTGCCTCATAGAGCTTCAGTTGTGATTGAAGTGCCCCGACCAGTGCGGTGCTGGACTGTGTCTCTGCCAGTTGCAGAGCCCGTTGCGCCGTTGCTATCGCTTTCTGAAATCTGCCCGTCTCCGCATAGGCCGCCGCCAGCGTGCAGAGAACGGCCGGGTTGTTCCCACCGGCAAGCTGATTCGCCCGTTCGGCCAACCGCACCGCCTCAATCCCATTTCGCAACGAGGCCCGCGGACAGGTGGCCAGCACCAGGGCCAGGTTGTTCTGGGCTTGCAGGTAGTCAGGTTTGCTGGCCAGCGCCTTTTGGAATTGGTCGATGACTTCGGCCATGTATCCCTGCCCGTAAAAAGCGTTGCCGAGATTGTAATGGGCTTCGGCGTAATCGGGTTTGATGGCCAGTGCCTGTTGAAATTGTGCGATCGCTTCTTCTTCCCGTCCTTGTTGGGCAAGGACCACGCCCAGGTTGTTGTGGGCTTCGGCAAAGTCGGGATTGATGGCCAGTGCCATTTGGAATTGCGCGCCGGCTTCCTCAATCCGTCCTTGATCGCGAAAAACCCCGCCCAGGTTGTTGTGGGCGATGCTGTTGCCCGGAGTGGAGGCAACTGAGCGGGTCCATAGTGATTCGCTGTCACGCCAGTATGTGGTTTGCGCCCGGGCACAAATGATCAAGACCGCCAGAACAACCAGCGCGCCACCGCCCAACACATAGCGACGGCTTCGCCAGGAGGCCGTCAACTCCACCACCGCCCAGGTCAGAAGAATATACAGGCCGATTTGCGGCAGATACGTGAAGCGATCAGCCCGGGCGACACTACCGACGTGAACCATACCGATCATTGGTATTAGCATTCCCAAATACCACAACCAACCAACAACCAAATATGGATGCCACCGTCGTAACGCCAGCACGCCTGCGGAAAGGCCGGCCAGCAGCACCAGTGCCAGAACAACTTCCGGCAACGGCAGACCCTCTCGTGGAAACGGATATAAGAAAGCCAAGCCTCCGGGATAAAACATCTGCACCAGGTAGACGACATAGGAAACTGCGGCATAGCCCGTCCGATAGAAAAGAGGCAATTCTCCGACCGGCGCCAGCGCGGATTGTTGAGTAAGAATGGTCACCACGCACGCCGCGATTGAAAGCACAAATAATGGAATTTTTTCAATGATGAGCGGACCCAGAACCTTGAAGATGGAGCGGGAAACGACAGGTTGCATTCGGTCGAGCGGCCAGTAATCCAGAAGCAATAGCAGGAACGGCAGCGTCACCAGCGATGATTTGGACAGAAGACCCAGCGTAAATAAAGATATTACCGCCAGATAACGGGCCCACGAGGATGGAGTGCGGGTATAACGGACGTACGCGCCGAGTGTCAGCACGAAGAACAGTCCGCTGAGCATGTCCTTGCGTTCGGTCACCCACGCCACCGATTCCACTCGCAACGGATGGATGGCGAATATCGCCGCCGCAAATGCGCTGCGCCACAATGCACCCGTCATTCCCCGCAACACCAAAAACAGCAAAACGGCTGTGGCGGTGTGGAGCAGGACGTTGGTGAAATGATAGCCGCCCGCATGAAGCCCGTGTAATTGGTAATCCAGCATGAGCGAAATCATGGTCAGTGGATGCCAATTGGCTGCCACATTGTGGGTAAATGCCCACTTAATTCCTTGCAGATTCAATCCGTGAATGACCTGTAGATTCTCATACACGTATGAATTATCATCGTAGTTGACGAATTCATACCCGAGCGTCTGGCCAAACACCATCCAGATGACGCACATAAGAAATACACAAACCGCAAAAACAGACCAGTTATTGCCTGACCCGGCTGGAATGGCTGACGGAGTTGTGTCATTGGGCGGAGCCGTCGGAAAAGCTTTTTGTTTCAGGCTCATGCCTTCAGAGGTGTTGCCAGCTTATTGATTTCATGGAATGGACAAAACCTAATTAAGGAATCCCGCCCTGGATAACGAGCAATAAATACGACCGCATTCACGCGAACGTGAAAGGCATTGATTGAAATAAACAAGGCGTCCGGTTTCCCGAACGCCTTGCGTTGATCAATTGTTATTCGTCAGGCCAGCAACGGATTCTCTGCGGCAGCCGGTTCCACCGGTTCCACCGGCTCCGGTTCATCCTCAACCTCAACCAGATGCGTGAGTTGCACCCTGCGGTGCATATCGAATCCGGTGCCGGCCGGGATGATGTGGCCCATGATGACGTTTTCCTTGAAACCGCGCAGGTTGTCCACCTTGGAACGGGTGGCCGCCTCGGTCAGCACGCGGGTCGTGTCCTGGAACGACGCGGCGCTGAGGAAACTGTCGGTTTCGAGCGACGCCTTGGTGATGCCCAGCAACACAGGCGAAGCTTCCGCCGGCTTGCCGCCCATCTTATCGACGCGCTCGTTCTCTTCCTCAAAGTCCAGCTTGTCAATCTGTTCGCCCCAAAGGAACGTGGTGTCGCCCGGTTCGGTGATGCGCACCTTGCGGAGCATCTGCCGGACGATGATTTCAATGTGCTTGTCATTGATGGTCACGCCCTGCAGACGATAAACTTCCTGCACTTCGCTGACGAGGTGCTCCTGCAGTTCCTGCGGCCCGCAGACTTCAAGAATTTCGTGCGGGTCCATCGGGCCTTCGGTCAACTGCTGGCCTTTCTTCACCATGTCGCCCTTGAAGACGATGACGTGCTTGCCAATGGGAATGAGATGTTCCTCTTCCGCCTGCGTCTGTGTGTCTTTGATGACAATGCAACGCTTGCCGCGCACGCTTGCCCCAAAGTCCACCAGACCGTCAATCTTGGAAATCTCCGACGCGTCCTTCGGACGACGGGCTTCAAACAGCTCCGCCACGCGAGGCAGGCCGCCAGTGATGTCCTTGGTCTTGGAGGTCTTGCGCGGCGTCTTGGCCATCAGGGTGCCGGCGACAATCTTGCTGCCTTCGGTCACGACAACGTGCGCGCCGGAGGGTATCGGATAATTCGCCACCGCCTCGCCCTCATCGTTGCTGATGATGATTTGCGGGTGCAAATCTTCCTTGTGTTCGACGAGCACCATGGCTTCCTGGCCGGTGGTTTCATCCATTTCCTGCTTCATCGTCACGCCTTCGATGATGTCGTGGAATTTCACCTTGCCGGCCTTTTCGGAAAGAATCGGCACGTTATATGGGTCCCATTGCACGAAGGTTTCACCTTTTTTCACCTTGGCGCCGTCCTTGGCTGAAATGACGGCACCGATGACCACGATGTGGTTTTCCAGCTCGCGCCCGTCATCGCCGAGAATGGAGACGGAACCGTTTTTGTTGAGCACGATGTTGTTGCCGTCCTCCAGTTCAACCAGGCGGAGCTCATTGTAATGGATCACGCCGTCGTGCTTGGCCTTGATCTGAGGAATCTTGAACACCTGCGCCGCCGTGCCGCCGATGTGGAACGTCCGCATCGTCAACTGCGTGCCCGGCTCGCCGATGGACTGGGCGGCGATGATGCCAACCGCCTCGCCAAGCTTGACGAGTCCGCCGGTGGCGAGGTTGCGGCCATAACAATGAATGCAAATGCCGTGCTTGCTTTCGCACGTGAGCACCGAGCGGATGCGCACGCGATCGACGCCCGAAGCCTCGATGCGTTTGGCCTTTTCCTCGTCGATTTCCTCGTTCGCCCGGATGAGAAATTCCTTCGGGTTCGTCGAGTTCACAATGTCGTCGCAGGCGAACCGGCCCACGAGCCGGTCGGCCAGTTTGACGACTTCGTCTTCACCTTCATAAACCGCCGAAACCCAGATGCCGTTCGTGGTGCCGCAATCCTGCTGCTGGATGATGACATCCTGCGACACGTCCACGAGTTTGCGGGTCATGTAACCGGAGTCCGCGGTTTTGAGGGCGGTGTCGGCCAGACCTTTACGGGCGCCGTGGGTTGAGATGAAGTATTCCAACACGGAAAGACCCTCGCGGAAATTCGCGAGAATCGGTTTTTCGATGATGTCGCCGCTGGGCTTGGCCATGAGGCCGCGCAAGCCGGCGAGCTGGCGGACCTGCTGTTTGTTGCCGCGCGCGCCGGAATCCACCATGAGGAATACCGGGTTGAACTCCTTCTTGCCCTGGTTCTGCTCGAGCGTGCGGAACATGACGCTGGAAATCATATCGGTGCAATGCGTCCAGATGTCCACGATCTTGTTGTAGCGTTCGCCTGGCGTGATGACACCCTTGCGATACTGCTTCTCAACTTCCTTGATCTGCTTTTGCGCGACGTCAATTTCCTGGTCGCGTTCCTTGGGCACGATCATGTCATCAATGCCGATGGACGCGCCGGACTTGGTGGCCTCGCGGAAACCAAGTTCCTTGAGCTTGTCGAGCATCGTGACGGTTTTGTCATGGCCGGCGAACTTGTAACATTTCCAGATCAAATCGCCGAGCTGGCTCTTGCCGGCGGCCCTGTTGTAAAAGCCGAGTTCCGCAGGCCAAATCTCGCTGAAGGTGACGCGGCCAACGGTCGTTTCGATGATCTTCCGGTTCGCGTCGCCATAGACGGTTTGCCGGCCGAAATCAGGATTCGCCAGGCGAATCCGGTCGTGGGTCTTCACTGCGCCGTCATCGTAGGCGAAAATCACCTCGTCCTTCGACCCGAACAACGGCAGTTTCCGTGTATCGGCGGGCATCGGCGTGCGCGGTTCGGCGGTAAGATAATAACAACCGAGCGTGATGTCCTGCGTTGGCGTGATGATCGGCTTGCCGGACGACGGGCTGAAGATGTTGTTGGTCGCCATCATCAGCAGCCGTGCTTCCATCTGCGCCTCGACAGACAGCGGCACATGCACGGCCATCTGGTCGCCGTCGAAGTCCGCGTTGTAAGCGGTGCAAACCAGCGGGTGAATGCGGATGGCCTCGCCTTCGATCAACTGCGGCTCGAACGCCTGCACGGACAGACGGTGCAGCGTCGGTGCGCGATTGAGCAGCACCGGATGACCCTTGGTCACTTCCTCCAAAACGTCCCAGACTTCCTTCGTCTGGCGCTCGATCATTTTCTTGGCGCTGCGAACGGTGTGGACGTAGCCCAATTCCTTGAGCCGGCGGATGATGAACGGCTCGAACAAAACCAGCGCAATTTTCTTCGGCAACCCGCACTGATGCAGCTTCAGTTCCGGGCCGATGACGATGACGGAACGGCCGGAATAATCCACGCGCTTGCCGAGCAGATTCTGCCGGAAACGTCCACCCTTGCCCTTGAGCATGTCGCTCAGGGATTTCAGCGAGCGGTTGCCCGCGCCGGTGACCGGGCGGCCATGGCGGCCGTTGTCGAAGAGCGCGTCCACGGCCTCCTGTAGCATGCGTTTTTCGTTGCGGATGATGACCTCGGGCGTCTTGAGCTGGAGCAACGTCTTGAGCCGGTTGTTCCGGTTGATGACGCGGCGATACAAATCGTTCAAATCCGACGTGGCAAACCGGCCGCCTTCGAGCGGCACGAGCGGGCGCAGGTCCGGCGGTATCACCGGCAGCACCGTGAGAATCATCCATTCCGGCCGGCTCTTGGAAATCTGCAAGCCCTGAAGCAGTTTGATCCGCTTCGCCAGCTTCTTGCGGATTTGTTTGCTCTTGGTTTCGGTCATCGCCTCCTGCAATTGATCGATGCCCTTGGCCAGGTCCACCCGCGCCAGCGCTTCGCGCACGGCTTCGGCGCCCATCTTGGCCAGAAATGCGTCTGCGCCGTAAGTCTCGCGGGCTTCGCGGTATTCGTGTTCGTTGAGCAGTTGATTCTGCTTCAAAGGCGTGTTGCCCGGATCAATGACGAGATAATCCTCGTAATAAATCACGCGCTCCAGGTTGCGCGCGGTCACGTCGAGAACGAGGCCGATGCGCGACGGCATGCACTTGAAAAACCAGATATGGCACGTCGGCACGGCCAGTTCGATATGGCCCATGCGCTCGCGGCGGACGCGGGCGAGCGTCACTTCCACGCCGCAACGGTCGCAAACGATGCCGCGATGCTTGATGCGCTTGTACTTGCCGCAGGAACATTCCCAGTCCTTGACGGGACCGAAGATGCGTTCGCAGAAGAGGCCGCCCTTCTCCGGCTTGAACGTGCGGTAGTTGATGGTTTCGGGATTTTTGACTTCGCCTTTGCTCCACGACCGGATGGCATCAGGTGAGGCGACGGTAATCCCGACGTAATCCACCTGATTGACCTTGTCCAGTCCGAGCAGCTCGCGCGCGTTTTCTTTGTTGCCGATCATACTAAAATTTGTTTCCGCGTTGGTTGAATGGTTTCCGGGTTATAGCGTCGCCAGCGTCACGGCGGATGCTTCCGGGTGTTCCGCCGGATTCGCGTAACCGACCTTCACATCCAGGCCGAGCGACTGCATTTCCTTGACGAGCACGTTGAAGGATTCGGGAATGCCCGCCTCCAATGCGTTGTCACCCTTGACAATGGCCTCGTAAATGCGCGTGCGTCCCTGCACGTCGTCGGACTTGACGGTGAGCAATTCCTGCAGCGTGTAAGCCGCGCCATAGGCTTCCATCGCCCACACTTCCATTTCGCCGAAGCGCTGGCCGCCGTATTGCGCCTTGCCGCCGAGTGGCTGCTGCGTGACCAGCGAGTACGGCCCCACCGCGCGGGCGTGAATCTTGTCCGCAACCAGGTGGCCCAGTTTCATCATGTAAATATAACCGACCACAATTTCCTGGTCGAAGGGCTGGCCGGTGCAGCCATCATAAAGAATCGTCTTGGCGTGCTCCGGCAGTTTCGCCTCTTTGAGGTAACTGCGAATGTCCTTTTCCTTGATACCGTCGAAGACCGGTGTGGCGAATTTCAATCCCAGGATTTTCGCCGCCCAGCCGAGGTGCGTTTCCAGCACCTGGCCGACGTTCATGCGCGAGGGCACGCCCAGCGGATTCAACACGATGTCCATCGGTGTTCCGTCCTCCAGGAACGGCATGTCTTCCTCCTTCACAATGCGCGCCACCACACCCTTGTTGCCGTGGCGTCCGGCCATTTTATCGCCGACGGACAGCTTGCGCTTGGAGGCGATGTAAACCTTCACCGACTTGACGATGCCGGCTTCCACGCCTTCGCC
Organism: Verrucomicrobiota bacterium; assembly: GCA_049516755.1. Classification (GTDB taxonomy): domain Bacteria; phylum Verrucomicrobiota; class Verrucomicrobiia; order Limisphaerales; family UBA11358; genus UBA11358. Next base: position 9,891 of record JBEKSU010000088.1, read on the forward strand.
CGCCTCGGCGCGTTCCATTTCCTCGTCGTATTGCATCTGCAAATCATCGAACTTCTTTTTGAAGCTGCCGATGATTTCGTTGATCTTGTTGCGGATCGGCGACGGATCGATCTCGATGCGGTCGTAAACCGTTGCGAGCTTGCGCAGGAGCGTCTTCGTGATCTTGCGGTTCGCCGGGATGATGATTTCCCCGGTCTCGGAATTGACCACGTCGAGCGGGATTTTTTCACCGAGCAGGATGTTGCTCAACGCCTCGGTCAATTGATCGCGCAATTCATCGGTCTTTTTCTTGTGGTCGTCCTCAATCTGCTTCGCGTGGCGCTTTTCCTCGCCCGCAGACGATTTGCTGTCGTGATCGTTTTCCTTCTTCGACGACACCTTGACGTCCATGACGATGCCATAGGTGCCGGAAGGAATCTTGAGCGACGTGTCCTTCACGTCGGCGGCCTTTTCCCCGAAAATGGCGCGCAGCAGACGCTCTTCCGGCGCGAGTTCGGTTTCCGATTTCGGCGTGATTTTGCCGACCAGAATGTCGCCGGGCTTCACTTCCGCCCCGATGCGGATGACTCCGTCCGGTCCGAGGTTTTTGAGCGCCTCATCGCCGAGATTCGGGATGTCGCGCGTGATTTCCTCCGGCCCGAGCTTGGTGTCGCGCGCGGCCACTTCAAATTCATCAATGTGAATGCTCGTGAAAATATCGTCCTTCACGATTTTTTCACTGATGAGAATTGCGTCCTCAAAGTTGTAGCCGTTCCACGGCATGAATGCGACGAGCACGTTGCGACCCAGGGCGAGTTCGGCGTTCTGGGTGCAGGGACCGTCGGCGATGACCTGCCCTTTCTTCACGTGGTCACCCTTGTGCACGAGCGTTTTTTGATTGATGCACGTCGCGGCATTCGACCGCATGAATTTGCGGATCGGATAAACCCACACGCCCTTTTCCGGGTCGTGTTTGATCTTCTTTTTCGTCTCCGGCAATTTGCCATCCTCGGTGATGATGACGCTATCGCCGCTGACGGAAGCGACTTTGCCGTTTTCTTCCGCAACCACCACGGCACGCGAGTCGCGGGCGACCCGGTCTTCCAGGCCGGTGGCCACCAACGGCGCTTCGGTCACCAGCAACGGCACCGCCTGGCGTTGCATGTTGGAACCCATCAACGCGCGATTGGCGTCGTCGTGTTCCAGGAACGGAATCAGCGACGCGGCGATGGACACCAGCTGCTTGGGCGAAACGTCCATGTAATCCACCCGCGCGGGCTCGACGTCAATGAAATCGGTCCGGGCGCGGCAAACGACGCGGTCGGTCGTGAATTTGCCCTTGTCGTCCACCGGCGAATTCGCCTGCGCGATGATGAATTGTTCCTCGCGGTCGGCGGTCAGGTAATCCACATGATTGGTGACGCGCCCGTTTTCGACCTTGCGATAAGGCGTTTCGAGAAAGCCGAAATCGTTGATGCGCGCAAACGTCGCCAGCGACGCGATGAGACCGATGTTCGGGCCTTCCGGCGTCTCAATCGGACAGATGCGCCCGTAATGCGACGGATGGACGTCGCGGACTTCAAATCCGGCGCGGTCACGGCTCAAGCCACCGGGCCCGAGCGCGGACAGACGCCGCTTGTGGGTCAATTCGGCCAGCGGATTGATCTGGTCCATGAACTGGCTGAGCTGTGAACGGCCAAAGAAATCGCGAATGACCGCCGAGAGCGCCTTGGGATTGATGAGCTTTTGCGGCGCCATTTGCTCGACGCTTTGATCGAACAACGTCATGCGTTCCTTGACGAGGCGCTCGGTGCGCGAAAGCCCGACCCGGCACTGGTTGGCAAGCAATTCGCCGACCGTGCGGATGCGGCGGCTGCCCAGGTGATCAATGTCATCCACGCTCCCTTCGCCTTTCTTGAGTCGGAGCAGATATTTCGTGGCGGCCACCAGATCGTGCTTGGTAAGAATGCGTGATTCTTCCTTGTCCTTGAGGCCGAGTTTTTGATTGATCTTGTAACGGCCCACGCGGCCCAGATCGTAACGTTTCGGGTCGAAGAACAACCGTTTGAGCAACGCGCGCGCATTGGCGGCGGTCGGCGGGTCGCCCGGACGCAGGCGGCGATAAATGTCCTTGAGCGCCTCTTCCTCGTTTTTGGCCGGGTCTTTTTTCAGGCATTTGATCATGATGCCTTCATCGGCCGTGGTGTTCACGACCTTGATCTTGTTGATGCCCAGCTCGGCGATTTGTTTGACCACGGCCTTGGAAAGCGGCTCGAAGGCGCGCGCGACGACGAGGCCCTTTTCCTCGTCCACCGCATCCTGGATCAAAACGCAATTCGTCAAATCCTCGAGTTTCTCGGCTTCCTTGATGGTGAGTTCCTCGATCTCATAAAAGAGCTTCAGGATTTCCTCGTCGGTGCCCCGGGTCTTCTCGCCATTGTCCTTGCCCTTGCCGATGCCGCCTTCGACATCCAGAAAGCTCAACGCGCGGAAAAACGTCGTCGTCAAAAATTTCCGGCGGCGTTTCTTGCGGTCGAGATAAACGTAAAGCAAATCGCTCGTGTCGAACTGCGCTTCATACCACGACCCGCGGTCGGGAATGACGCGGAAGCTGTGCAGCATTTTTCCATTGGGATGCTGCGTGGCTTCGAAGGCAATGCCCGGCGACCGGTGCAACTGGCTGACGACCACGCGCTCGGCGCCATTGATGACGAACGTGCCTTGCGGCGTCATCAGCGGCAGTTCGCCCATGAAAACCTTCTCTTCCTTGGCGCTCCGGCCCTCTTCCTTGAGCAGGAAGGTGACGTACAGCGGCGCGCCGTAGGTCAGGCCTTCACGCAGGCATTCGAGCCAGTCCAGCTTCGGCGCCCCGATTTCGTAGGAGTCGTAATCGAGCACGCACTTGCCGTCATAACTTTCGATGGGAAATACTTCGAGGAAGACCGCCTCGAGGCCGATGTGTTTCCGGCGCTTTTTGGGCGCCGCGTCCGCTTGCAGGAATTCCTTGTAGGAATTGGTCTGCAATTCGATCATGTTCGGCGGCACGACAATCTCTTTGATTTTGCCGAAATTGAT
>JBEKSU010000089.1:0-18354 GCA_049516755.1 Verrucomicrobiota bacterium
CCTGTTCGGTCATGCGGGTGAAAACCGCGCCGGGAGCCACGGCATTGATGTCCAGCGGCTGGCCTTGCCATTCGGCGGCCAGGATTTCCACGAGGCGCACCACGCCGGTTTTGGAGACGCCGTACGCGGCAAAGTTGGGACGCGGACCGGTCGAACCGCCGCCGGAAAAACAGATGATTTTAGCGCGCCGGTCCGCTTTGCGCAGCAACGGATGAAACGCGCGGATGGAAAAAAACGTGCCGTCGAGATTCGCCGCCAGCGCGGACCGCCAGGCCGCCGGGTCGATTTCCATGGCCGGGCCGATGGGTTCCTGAATGGCCGCGCAACAGATCAGTCCGTCAACCATCTGCCATTTTTGGGCTGTACCTTTTGCACAATTTTGCAGCGCCGGCCAGTCGGAGACGTCGCATGGGAAACTAAATCCGGCCTGCGGCGAGCGCGCGAGGCGGCAGATGGCATGGCCTTGGGCGGCCAGCGAATCCGCGAGGAATTTGCCGATGCCGCTGCTGCTGCCCGTGATGACGAGATTCATGGGTTAATGACCAAACCCTAATGACGAATGACTAAATAATGCCCAATAACCAAGCCCGAAAGTTGCCGCGTACCAGCCGGCGTTTTGGACATTCGGATTTGGGGATTCTATAGTCATTAGGTTTTAGTTATTAGGTATTTTCTAGCGCCGTTCCAGCACCCACTGGTTCTGTTGCAACCACTGGAGCGTGCGCCCGATGCCCTGTTCGATCGTCAACGACGTTTTCCAGCCGGTCGCGCGGATTTTTTTGGTGTCCAGAAAGATGAACGGATTGTCGCCGACCCAGCCCTTGTTGCCCCCGGTATATTCCAGCTTCGGCTTCAGGCCCAGGGCGCCGCAAATGTAGCCGATGGAACTGTTGACCTGGACGTATTCATCGGTGCCGAGGTTGTAGATTTCCACGCCGTGCGTGGCTTTTTTTGCGGTGCCGAGATTCATGACGTGCAGCATCGCGCTGACGCAATCCTGCACATAGAGATAACTTTTCCGCTGTGAACCGTCGCCAAGCACCTTCAAGCGATCGGGATGCTCGAGGAGTTGTTTGTAGAAATCGAAAACGTGGCCGTGCGTGTAACGTTCGCCGAGAATGGAAACAAACCGGAAAATGTAGCCCTCAAATTTGAAACCTTCGCAGTAGGATGAAATCATGCCCTCGCCGGAGACCTTCGACGCCGCGTAAAGCGAGGTCTGGACGGGAAACGGCGCGTCTTCGGGCGTGGGGATTTTTTCCGCCTCGCCATAGACGCTGCCGGTGGAACTGAAGGCGATGCGCTGGATCCCACTGGCGCGCATGGCTTCGAGGACGTTGAAGGTGGCGACGGTATTTTGCTGCAAATCCTTCGATGGATGTTCGAGCCCGAAACGGACATCGGCATTCGCGGCGAGGTGGAAAACGGTGTCGCAACCCGTCATCGCCCGGGTGAGCGCAGGCAAGTCCAGATTGTCGCCTTCGATGAGTTTGAAACCGGCATTTTTGAGCGCCCCGTCCAGGAACAGTTTCTGTCCCGTGGAAAAATTGTCCCAGCCGACGACGTGTTTGCCGCCGGCCAGCAGGCGATCCACGAGACTGCTGCCGATAAACCCGGCGGCACCGGTGACAAAGACTTTTTCCATGATTGGGCGCGAAGTTTAATGCGTGCCGGCGGGGCTAGCCAGCATTTTTGGCGCGTTCCGGACCACCAACCCCGCATCGTCCCGGCTTCTATTCACTTTGCCACAACAGGTCATTTCTGTTACTGAAAACAACAAAATAAAATTCTCAATGGCTAATTTTATCCTGAAAGCACTCCAGCATTTTGGCGCGCGCCAGCGGCATCTGGGCATGGAACGCTGCAACGATTGGGGCGGGCAGGCCGTGGCGGAGTTGTCTCCGCGATGTCTGTTGGACGTGGGTTGCGGGGACGGGGGCATGTTATTCAAATATTTCAAGCAGGTTCCGGCTGAATTTTACGGTGTGGAAGGCGCGCCGGCGCACAAGGCCAGCGCCGAACAGCGCGGGATCAAGGTGTTCAGTTACGATTTGAACGGGCGCTGGCCCTTCGAAGACGGCAAATTCGATGTGGTGTTCAGTTCCCAGGCCATCGAGCATCTGCACAACACGCGGTTGTTCGTCGAGGAAACCTACCGGGTGCTCAAACCCGGCGGCACGGCAATCATCATGTCGGAAAATCTGTCCAGCCTGTTGAACTGCTTTGCGCTGTGCCTGGGGTACACGCCGTTTTCGCTGATGCAAACCTGCGGGCGTTACCTGGGCAATCCACTGGGCCTGCATTACAACGAGCCCATTGTCGAACACGTGCCCATTGACCATCCCGCCTTTGCCGGCATCTCGGGTCACATCCGGGTGTTGACCGTGCCCCAGGCGCGGGAATTGTTTGCACTGACCGGCTTCGAGGCCGAGGTGCGTTCCATCGGCATGCTGCCGCTGCCCGACGGCCTGAGCCGGGTGCTGGAACGGATTGCCCACAAACGCGGCCATTTTTTGCTGATTCGCGCCCGCAAGCCACTTTAACCCGAATGTCTAAAATCCGCTTGCACCCAAAGCCCGCTCCCACTGAAGCTGTTGGTTTACAGGTGAAAAGCGGCCGGTCGAAAAAAACATCCGCGACGACAACCATTTGATATGAACACAGTAATTGTAACCGGGGCCGCCGGCTTGATTGGTTCGGAAAGTGTGAAACGGTTTGCCCGGGCGGGCTTCAAGGTGGCCGGCATTGACAATGACCTGCGGCGCTGGTTCTTCGGCGACGGCGCCTCCACGCTGGCCAACCGCCGGAAACTCATCGAGTCCGTCCCGAATTATCAACATCACGACTTTGACATCCGCGACCGGACGGCGGTGGAAAATCTGTTCCGCCAGCTTGGCCAGGACATCACCCTGGTCATTCATACGGCGGCGCAACCGTCACACGACTGGGCCGCGCGCGACCCGCATGCGGACTTCAGCGTCAACGCCAACGGGACGCTCAATTTGCTGGAGGCGACACGGCAATTTTGTCCCTCGGCGGTTTTCATTTTCACCTCGACCAACAAGGTTTATGGCGACACGCCCAACCGGCTGCCGCTGGTGGAACTCGAAAAACGCTGGGAAATCAAATCCGGCCACGAATACGAACCCGGTATTTCGGAAACCATGAGCATTGACCAAACCAAGCATTCGCTGTTCGGCACCTCGAAGGTCGCCGCCGATGTGCTGGTGCAGGAATACGGAAATTATTTCGGGATGAAAACGGCCTGTTTCCGCGGCGGCTGCCTGACGGGGCCCGCCCACGCGGGCACCGAGCTGCACGGTTTTCTTGCCTATTTGATGCGCTGCACCGTGACCGGCACGCCTTATCGCGTATTCGGCTACAAAGGCAAACAGGTGCGCGACAACATCCACAGCCACGACCTTGTCGAGGCGTTCTGGCAGTTTTTTCAGAAACCGCGCTCGGGCGAGGTTTATAACATCGGCGGCAGCCGCCATTCCAACTGCTCCATGATCGAGGCCATTGATTTGTGCGAACAAATCAGCGGACGCAAACTGAAATGGACCTACGTCGAAGACAACCGCATCGGCGACCATATCTGGTGGATCAGCGACGTGAGAAACTTCCAGTCACATTACCCGGCCTGGAAATTCCGTTATGGTCTGAAGGAAATTCTGGAGGAAATCCACGCCGCCTGCCGCGCCGACTGAATGAAGGGTTTCTTTCCAGAAAGCATTTTAATCACCGGCGGCGCGGGCTTTGTCGGCGGCAATCTCGCCGTGTTCCTGAGGCAACGCCATCCGTCAACCCGGGTCGTCGCCATGGACAACCTGCACCGGCCCGGCTCCGAATTAAATCTTCCCCGGCTGCGGGTGGTTGGAGTGGAATTTGTCAAGGGCGACATCCGGTCGGCCGGTGAATTTCCCGCCGGCCCGTTTGCGGCCATCATCGAATGTTCGGCCGAACCTTCCGTGCTGGCCGGTTACACCGACGCGCCGGACTATCTCATGGAAACAAATTTTCTGGGCACCTACCGCTGCCTCGAAAAAGCCCGGCAATGGCAAAGCAATTTTTTATTTCTGTCCACCAGCCGGGTTTATCCCATGGTTCCGCTGGAAGCGCATCCCTGGCGCGAAAGCGAGACGCGCTTTGAGTGGCTGGACGTCGCCGGAGCGCCGATTTCGTCGCAGGGCGTACAGGAAGCCTGCGCGACCCAGGGCGCCCGCTCGCTTTACGGGCTGACCAAGTTTGCCAGCGAAGGGCTGATTGAGGAATACCGCGCCGGGTTCGGGCTGCGAGCCGCCATCAACCGTTGTGGCGTGATTGCCGGTCCCTGGCAGATGGGCAAGGTAGACCAGGGCGTCGTGTCGTTGTGGGTATTGCGCCACTTTTTCGGCAAACCGCTTTCTTACATTGGCTACGGCGGTACCGGCAAACAGGTTCGCGACGTGTTGCACGTGGACGACCTTTGCGAACTGGTTGAGGAACAACTGGCGAATTTCACCGCCTGGGACGGCTGGCTTGGAAATGTCGGCGGCGGGCTGAAAAATTCCGCATCGTTAAGGGAACTGACCGCCATCTGCCAGGAGGCCGCCGGCAGGAAAGTTCCCATCGGCTCGGAGCCGGCCAACCGCCCGGCCGACCTGCGATTGTTCCTGGCGGATTGCCGCCGGCTGTTTGCGCGCACTGCGTGGCGCCCGCGCCGCGATGTCAAACAGACGGTCGCCGACATTTTCGACTGGGTCCGCACCCACGAAAAGGAATTGCAACCGCTCGTATGAGCCAGGAATTGAATAGTGATTCCGGCGCGGCCCGCAAGCTTTTGCAGAGCGGCATCCTCTTCTCCGCCGTCAGTTTTCTGACCGGTCTCGGTAATCTGGCCTTTCAAGCTGTCATGGGCCATCACCTGAAGAACGAAGGCCAGTATGGCAATGCCAACAGCGCGATCAGCGGCTTCATGCCGTTGCTCGGGCTGTTGCCATTGAGCGCCACCTTTGCCGTCACCCATTACATCGCGCATTTCAAAACCAGCGGCGACAATGCGCGGTTGCAGGGGCTGCTCCTGGGTTGCCGGAAATTTCTCTTCTGGCTCACCGTCGGCGGATCGATGCTGGCCGTGATTGCCATCAAACCCTTGAGCGATTTTTTCCACTACAGCGAAAGCCTGATGCTGGTCACGCTGGGCTGCACGCTGTTGGGGTTGTGGGGCTCTTTTGCCACGGCATTGTGCCAGGGACTCGCCTGGTTCAAGCGGCTGGCGCTGATCGGTTTTCTGGTGATGGTGCTGCGGGTTTTGTTTGGCTGGTTCGTCACCTTGAAATGGCCGTCGGCGGAAACCGCCGTGCTGGCCTCGACCTTTGCGCTGCTGGCCAATCTGGTCCTGCTGATCTGGCGGAAGGATTTGTCGCTGCACGGCCAGCCGGTTTCGCCGTGGAACCGGGAATTCATCCTGTATTTGGTCGTCAGCGCCGCCTGCGTGAGCGGCGGGTTCTTCTTTACACAAGGTGATTTGCTGGTCGCCAAAAAATTCTTCTCCGGGGCGGACAATGACGCCTACAACTGCGCCGAGCGGCTCGCGGCCGCGCTGCCGATAGCCGTGGCCCCCTTGCTCACGGTATTGTTCACTTCCCGCTCCGGCGCGCGCACCGGCCATATTGTGGGCGGCCAGTTGCAACTGCTGTTGCTCGGCAAAACCCCGGTGGATTTGCTGCGGGCGATGCCGATCACCGCCGGCATCGCGTTCATCCTCCTGTTTTTGGTCTGGTTCGCCACGCTGCGCCAGCATAAACCCGCCGCGCAAAGCTGATTTGAATTTGCCGCCACCATCGGCCACACTTGCCCCCATGCAGTCCGGCCTCGAAAATCTGCCGCGCGTCAGCTTCATCATGCCCACGCTCAACGTGGAGGCGTTGCTGGACAATGTGCTCTCGTCCATCACGCGCCAGACGTATCCGCGTGACCGCTATGAAATTCTGCTGGCCGACGCGCATTCCACCGACCGCACACGCGCGATCGCAAAAAAATACAATGCAACCGTCCTCGATGATGGCGGCAAAAACATGGAGGAAGGCAAACGCCTCGCACTTCAGCACGCGACCGGCGAATACATTGTGTTTGTGGATGCCGACAATGAAATCACGCATCCCGACTACATCGAACTGGCCGTGAAGGCGCTCGCGGCCAATCCGCAGGCGCTGGGGGTGGAAAGCTATTATTTGCCGTCGCCCCGGATGAGTTCGTTCTGCGCCTATCTCACGCACCGGCTGCACATCAGCGACCCGATTGCCTGGTTGATGAGCGCGAATCCGAAGCTCGTGGCGCGCGACGGCGGGGTGGAACGCTGGGTCCTGCCCGGCGACTCGCTCTCGTATCCGCTCGGCGCAAATGGATTTGTCTTCCGCCGCGCCGATTTGGAATCGGTGAAGGCCGATGCTCATTTCCAGGACACGCACGCGGCCCTGCACCTCATGCGCGCGGGCAAACGCGAATGGCTGCGGATTCACGGACGCGGTGTTCATCACTATTACGTCCAGACGCTCTGGGGTTTCGTGCAAAAACGCCGCCGCGCCACGGTGCATTTTCTCCGCGTCCAGGAGGAGGCCAAAACCAATTGGATGAAGGAAAAGCCGCCCGTGCCGCTCTGGCTGGCGGGGGTTTATTGCGTCACCGTCGTCGGTCCGCTGTGGCACGCCCTGCGAGGTTTGGTCCGCGACGGCGACCTCCGCTGGCTGTGGCACGTGCCGGCCAGCCTCGGCAGCGTGCTCGGCGACGCCTGGGGCGTGTGGACCTACAAGCGGCGCGGCAAGGACAAGGCGCTGATCGCGGAGTTAAAGGTGAAGCAAAACTTGAAATAAAATGGAATCCAAGGCATCTCACGATTTCGATCTGGCGGTTGCTTACCGCATTTATCCACGGGTGTCGGCCAGCCCGATTCTGGGATTCACGGACAAACTCGCGCTCACCCAGCTTAATCTGGAAACATTCAGAGAAGCCGTGGGCGATTTGAAGATCAGGATGTGGGTGCTGTTGGATAACTGCCCTCCCGCCTACGAGGAATTGCTGAAGTCCATATTTCCCAACACCGCGATGGAGATCATCAAGCTGAACGGTGAAGGAAACTGGGCGACCTTTGCGCGGCAGATTGATATCTTGAGCCAACAAACCGCTTCGGATCTGGTTTATTTTGCCGAAGATGATTACCTGTACCTGCCGCATTCGCTGGAGCTCGGGGTGGCATTTCTAAGAAACCATTCCGAAGCGGACAGTTTGACCCTGGCCGACCACGGGGATTACCACCGCCGGTACGTGGACCGTATCCGTTCGCTCGAGCACCGGGAAGCCGGCCGGCGCTGGCGCACGGTGGTGGCCACGGCACTGACATTCATGATACGACAGCAAGCACTGATCGAATCGGCGGACGTGTTTAAAACCTATTTCCGGGGCAATTCGGATTTGGGGTTGTGGATGGCGCTGACCAAATTGCGCGTGTTCAATCCCTGGTGCTGCATTCGCGGTTTTGGCGACGGCAAGTTCATCCCCGGTTCCCAGGCGCTGGCCTGGTGGCACGCCTGGCGTTACATCCTTTTTGGCAAACGGCGGACGCTCTGGGCCCCCATCCCGACCCTGGCCACCCACATGGAAAAACGGAGCGTCGCTCCGGGTGTGGATTGGGAACAGGTATTGGGGGCGCGGGCGCGGACGCTGCAAGAGGCGCGGCAGCCTACCCGACCACCCACGGCGTGAATTTGTTTCGCAAACGCCGCCAGAATTGCTCCCGCGGCGTCAGCGGCCGCCCGTCCACCGGCAGCGGCGGAAGCGCGGCCCGCGGCTTGAACGGCGGCAATTTTTTCACTCCCGGAATGCAGGTGGCGTTATGGTAAATCATCACGCCGTCGAGATGTTCCACCGTTGGCCAGCCGGGCCGGTTTTTCGAATAAGTGCCCTTCAAATAGGCGCGATAATTATACTGGCAGGGCAGGATCCGCAGCCGGTCAAAATATTTTGTCTGAATGACCTCGTTGAGGCAGAGCTGATCGTCGGCCACGGTGCGGAAATGGGTGCGCCCCCGGGCGGCAATTTCCGCCCGAATGTCCCGGCTGCGCGGCACGTTCCAAAGAAACATGCCGCCGTTGAGAAAACTCGACGTATACCCCTGTCCGAGCATGTATCGTCCGCCCTGATGTTCGACGCAGGCGGCCACATCCGCATTGCCGAGCAATTGTTCAAACGGCGGCAGGGGTTGAAGGCAGAGCACGTCAAAACAGTCCACCGTCATCGCATAATCCACCCCCAGGTCATCCAGCACCTCCAACCGGCGGTAATAAACCTCGCGCAACGGATGTGAAAAATCGGGCGAAGGGGCAAGCGGATGATATTGGATGCCGGGAATCCGGCGTGCCGGCAGTTGTCCGCCAACAATGAACGCATGCAACTCGACGTTGGGGCAACCGGCAAAGCTGGAAAATGTGTGGTCCAGGTTTTCGGTGGCCTTGCCCATGGCCAGGGTGACCACGGCGGAACGGGAAGTTGAATTCATATGAGCGGCGGGCTTCTGATATGTTCCAGAGCCTTATTGTCACTGCAATTTCAGGTCGGCTTTACGGCCAGCCGCCCCGAAAAATCAAGCTTGATCAAAAGCGGCACAAATGGCTGTTTGGCAAAATAATCATCCACCGCTTTGCGGCAGCCCTGCCAAAAACCGTAGTCATCAATGATGAGTACGCCATTGGAGCAGAGCAAGGGATAAAGATGCGCGAGTTCGTGATAAGTGGATTCGTACCAGTCAGTATCCAAGCGTAAAAGTGCGATTCGCTTGGGCATGGAAGCCGGCAGGGTATCCTCAACCCGCCCCTTGATGAAATGAATCTTGTCTTTGGGATATCCGGTGGAAAAGACATTCCTTTGCACGTCATTCAGCCCGGCGACACACCAATAGGAATGCCCTTCTTTATCATCTTCTGTAATTGCCAGAAGGTCTGATGCGCGCGTGCGGTCATACGTCACATCCTTGTCGGTCGGTGGCGTCATGCCCTCATAAGTGTCATAAAGATAAAAATGCCGCGAAGTATCCCCGAGCCGCACAAGCGTCAACATTGCCGCCATCATGCTGCCTCCCCGCCACACACCACATTCCACAAAATCGCCCTCAATCCGATTATGGGAAAGGTATTTTACGGCATTGATCAGACCGCCGATGCGCTCGGTCCCGGTGGCTGTGAAAGGTTTGACTTTGGCCATGATTTCCAGATCATCCGGCGCGTAATCTCCACCTGTTTTAACAATCTCATACCCAAAAAACTGAAAGAAACGGCGAACAGCTACTTGCACGGGATCGAGAATAAAACGATATTTTATATTCATTCGTATTTCGGTTTCCCGATCAGTAAATCTCGGTGGGAATTACGGATTCGGATGAATAGGTGGAGTCTTTTTCCTTGGTCGCAACGACCACCACCGTGTATGCCCACGAAGGCAGGTATGTAGCCAGCGGCGACCAAAATTCTTCAATCTTGGGCAGGTAAAATGCACTGCCAACGGCCCGCTCAAACCGGAACCCATGGGCTTTCAATACGATCTTGATGGTGCGCAAGGTGAAGTCGCGGAAATGCGCCGAACGATACCGCGCTGCATACATGGGTGGCAGATCAAAAAAAAGCATCATGCCGATGCCCAACAACGTGCGGATATTCGGAAAGGTCAGCACCAGTTTGCCGCCCGGTTTCAACACGCGGTTGATTTCAAACATCAGCCAGTCCGTGTCCACCTGATGTTCAATGGTTTCGCCGCAAAAAATCGCGTCGAATTTCCCGGCGGAATATGGCAGGGGGCCACTCTCAAGATTGTGGTGGACGGCGTGAATCCCGTTTTTTTTCGCGCGTTCGATCAGCCCCGGCGCTATGTCCACGCCGTGGATTTCGTGAACTCCCGCCAAGGGGCCCAAAATATCGCCGTTGGCACAACCCACATCAAGGATCGTTTTGCCCGCGGCCATCTCGGAAAAAATTTGCCTTACTTTTTGAACACGCCGACATGAAGGATCGGGAGCGTACTCTTCAGATCTTGAACCTTCATTAAGCAGCAATTGTAATTCATGACTTTTCATTGCGGTCTACGGTCTATTGTGTGTTCTGGTCTGTTTGCCATGGTGCAGGATGATGCTTTGTTGTTTTATATGTAAGTCAGTTGGAATATTTATGGAAGCTAAATCTTGTTGAAAACGAAGCCGGGAATAGTGCATCTTGACAACTTTCCCCGCCGCATCAAAAATTATGCGCTTGATTTCATTTACCAGACGCGACTTTTTGCTACAGTGGTCCTCGCCCCCAATGCAGGCTCTGTCGCATAATAATCTTTGCCATTTATGAAAAACACCAGACCGGCGGCTCCAAACAACTTGCCAGTTTTAAAGTTCTCCATTCTCTTGGCGGCACTTCTGGCCTTGTTGTTCTGGCGAAGCTTTTTGCCCGACTTCGTCCATTTTTCGAACGACGGTCCTCTCGGCCAACAAAGCGCCGGGTGGGTGCGGCTCCCTGCCGCCTTTACCGCAATGTGGGACGATTTGAATGATATCGGCAGCAACTGCGGGACATTCCCGCCAGATTTAAATGCACTGTTTCAATGGTTCCTCGGCCCCACTGGTTACTTGAAGTTCTTTCCGCCCATCGCCTTGTTTATTTTGGGGTTTTGCGCGTGGTGCTTTTTCAGGCAGTTGAATTTTTCGCCGCTGGCAGCGGCGCTGGGCGCATTGGCCGCCGCCTTGAATTCCACCTTTGTTGCCACCGCCTGCTGGGGCGTGGCCGGCCAATTGGATGCTTTCAGCATGGACTTTCTCGCCATGGCATTGGTCGTTTCCATTTCTTCGGCTACGCCACCACTTATGCGCTGGATCCGGTTCGCTTTGGCGGGCCTAGCTGTCGGCTTCAATGTGATGGAAGCCGCGGACATCGGCGCCATTTTCAGTTTGTTTGTCGCGGCGTTTGTTTTGTTCAAAGCCGTCAACGATGAAAACGGATCGCTCCTGATAAAATTGGGCCGCGGCATTGGCCGGATCATGATAATTGCCTTATTTGCGGGGTTTATCGCCACGCAAACCGTCGTTTCGCTCGTCGGCTCGCAAATCTCCGGCATCGCCGGCACCGGGCAGGACACGGAAACCAAAATACAGCACTGGGACTGGGCCACACAATGGAGCCTGCCCAAAATCGAAACGCTGGGCCTGTTTGTCCCCGGCCTGTTCGGCTATCGAATGGACACGCCAAAAGACATGATGGGTTTCCTTCAAGACAGTTACAAAGGCGGCAATTATTGGGGCGGTGTCGGACGTTCGCCGGAGATTGACCGTTATTTCGACAGCGGCCAAACCAGCACACCGCCGCCTGGAATGATGCGATTCACCGGCGGCGGCAATTATGCCGGAGTGCTGGTGGCGCTCGTGGCGCTGTGGGCGATTGCCCAATCGTTGCGGCGACAAAATCCGGTTTTCACCCAAACGCAACGGCAGTTCATTTGGTTTTGGTCGGTAATACTGGTGGTGACACTGCTGCTGGGCTGGGGCCGCTTCGCGCCCTTCTACAAACTGCTCTACATGCTGCCGTATGCCTCGACGATGCGGAATCCCTGCAAGTTCCTGGCGGTTTTTTCGTGGGCGCTGGTCATTTTGTTCGCGTATGGCATCCACGGTTTGAGCCGGCGGCATCTGGATATTGCGGCGCCCAATTCCACTTCGCCACTGGCGCAACTCAAGAATTGGTGGGCCAAGGTCCGCGGTTTTGATCGAAATTGGACGCTGGGCTGCGGCTTGGCGGTCATGGGCAGCGCGTTGGGGTGGCTGATTTATGCCATGGAGAAGCCGGCCATTGTCCATTACCTGCAAAAGGTTGGGTTTCCCGACGAAGACATGGCCAAAAGCATCGCTGCGTTCAGCATCGGACAGGTTGGCTGGTTCGTCATTATCCTCGCGCTGGCGGTCGGACTTTGCACCCTCGTCATCGCCGGAATTTTTGCGGGGCGACGCGCGAAATTAGGCGGCATTTTGCTTGGCGCACTGCTCGTCTTTGATTTGGGTCGGGCGAATCTGCCTTATATCATTCACTGGGATTACAAACAAAAATATGAGATTGGCTCGCTTAACCCGATTGTGGATTTCCTGCGCCATAAACCCTACGAATCCCGCGTCATTGGTTTGCCATATCCCGCCCCCCCCAATTTGCCCCCCCTTGACAGCTGGTTTGTCGATCTTTACAACATTGAATGGGCGCAACACCACTTCCCTTATTACAACATCCAGTCGCTTGATAAGATTCAAATGCCGCGCATGCCGGCGGATTTGGAGGCTTATGAGATGGCTCTGAGGCCCCGTTCTGAAGACATGGCCTATCTCGTGGCACGGCGTTGGGAATTGACCAATACCCGCTACCTGCTTGGGTACGCGGATTATCTGGATTCTTTCAACGAGCGGCTCGACCCGGGGCAACATCGTTTTCGCATCGTCCAGCGTTTTGACCTGATGCCCAAGCCCGGGGTTTACCAGCCGACGGAATTGGACCAGTTGACCGCCTTCGTCAGCCCAAACGGCGGTTGCGCCCTCTTTGAATTCACCGGCGCGCTGCCGCGCGTCAAACTTTATTACAACTGGCAGGTCAATACCAACGACGATGCCACGCTCAAAATGCTGGTGAGCACTAATTTTGATCCGTGGCAGACGGTCCTGGTCTCCGAGCCGTTGCCGACTGCGCCAGCCGCGGATGCGACCAGCCAAAAGGCCGGCTCGGTGGAGTTCAAAAGCTACGCACCCAAGGACATTGTGTTCCGCGCCCAGGCAGACGTACCGGCGGTGCTGCTGCTTAATGACCGGTTCGACCCGCACTGGCACGTGCGGGTGGACGGCAAGCCGGCGGAATTGTTGCGCTGCAATTACATCATGCGCGGGGTTTATCTGACGCCCGGCCAGCATACGGTGGAATTTCAGTTCACCCTGCCGCACAAACCATTGTATGTGTCGCTGGTGGCCATCGGCATCGGTTTGTTGCTTTGCGGCGCCCTCCTGGTTTTGACCCGCCGCAACCGCCTGGACAAGGCTTGAACCTTTTCCGCTGATTTTCATGCGAGCCTCCGTCATCGTCATCACCCGCAATCATTCCGGCTACCTCGCCGAAGTGCTGGCCGCGCTGGCCAGACAGGATCATCCCGACTTTGAAGTCATCATCGTGGACAGCAGCGTCGGCGGGGAAAAGGACAAGTCGGCGCAACTCGCGGAACGGTTCCGCGCCAAATATGTTTTTGAACCGCGCCTGGGCCAGTCGCTCGCGCGCAATTCCGGGCTGCCCCATTGCACCGGCGAAATCATCGCCTTCACCGATGACGACTGTCTGCCGGAAAAAAACTGGCTCTCGCTCCTCGTGCAAAATTATTCCAGCCCGGAAATCTGGGGCTGCTCCGGGCGGGTCATCCCGCACCGCAGCGAAGCCGCCGCCGACCTCTTTGAGGAAGTTGCCGGGCAGGACCTGGGCGGGAACCGCCGCGTCTTCAAACCCGAAGAAGTCCGTTTCAGCGCCAGGCTGATCCTGCAGAACGTCGGAAAGGTTTTTGCCAAGCACATGAAGGGCAAGGGCCTGGCGCCGTGGTGCGTCGGCCACGGCAGCAGCATGTCGTTCCGCAAAACCGCGCTCGACCAGCTGGGCGGGTTCGACAACCGCCTCGGCGCGGGCGCTCCGCTCAAGAGCGGCGAGGACATCGACATCAACTACCGCGTCCTGCGATCCGGCCATTGCCTGGTTTATGAACCGCGTGCGGTCGTCCGCCACAACCACCATCGCATGACCGCCGAGGACGTTTTCAAGACCCGCTACAACTACAGCTTCGGCGGAGCGGCGCTCATGCACGAAAACTCCGGGAACCCGCTCATGTTCTGCATGAAATGCGGACGCTTCCTCCAGCTCTTCATCAAGATCGCGCAATACAAGCTGACCGGAAAAAAAGAACTCGCCCGCGTTTTCAGCCAGGATTTGCGCGGCGTCCTCGACGGCATCGCCGCCCAAAAGAAAAATCCCCGCGACCCGAAGCTGAAGCCGGAATTATAATCCCGTCGGACGATCTAAAAATTCCCACGGCAGCTTGAACTTCCTGGAAAGATGCGCTGCAAGGGCTTTCACGCCGAACGTCTCCGTCGCATAGTGGCCGCCGTAAAGCACATTGAGGTCGTATTCTTCCGCAGCCGCGTATGTCCAATGCGGACCTTCGCCGGTGATGAAGGTGTCCACGCCTTCTTCCGCCGCCAGTTTCAAATCGCCGCCGGCGCCACCCGTCACCACTCCGATGCGCCGGCAGATTTCGCCGCCGCCCGGAATGATTCGCGGTCTGGCGCCGGTGGCGCGCGCCAGCCTCGCGGCAAGTTCCGCGCGGGAGATTTTGGTGCGGGATTGAAAACCAATGCGCTGGCCGTGGGTGAAGAAAAAGGGGCGCAGCTTCTTCAAGCCGAGCGCGGCGCAGAGTTGCGCGTTGTTGCCGAACCGGGGATGCGCGTCGAGCGGCAGGTGCGAGCTGTAAACCGCCAGATTGTTTTCCACGAGCAGCCGGAGCAGTTCGTATTTTTTGCCGGTCCAGGGGTGTGTCGGAGACCAGAACAGTCCGTGATGGACGAGTATCAGGTCCGCGCCGGCTGCGATGGCGAGTTTCACGGTGGCCAGGCTCGCGTCCACCGCCGCCGCGATGCGCGTGACGGCGCCAGAGTTCCCGGCCTGCAGGCCGTTCACCGCGCCATCGTAGTCGCCCATTTCCCCGGTGCGGAGCAGTTGGTCGCAATGTTTGACGATGGTTGTGAGTGATACTTTCGGCATTCAGGTTTTAATATTGGTGCTGTTTTGTTTCTGGCGAACCATTCTTGCAATTCCCCAAACGATGAGGGCGCCGCCCAGCACGGCCAGCGCGGCCCCGCTGTTGGTTCCCACCAAAACGAGGTTTCCCGACAGTCCGCCGATTACCATGACCAGTCCGATGATGATTTTTACCATGACTTTCCTTTCTTGTTTGTGGGGTGGAGAATCAAATCCTTCAACCGGTCGGGCCGGGGCTCCTGCCCTTGCCGAATATTTTCCGGAACCATGCCACCACCGCCACGAAGGCGATGATGACGAATTTTTTCGCGGCCAGCAGGAAGACCCAGATCAATTTAAAGAAACCGAGCTTGGCGGCAATGCCGCCCGCGACCAGCGCCGCGATGCCATAGGTGGCCACCTTGTCCACCTTGGGATCGAAATCGGCATACCGGCTGCCGCCGCTGAAATCCACCATGCTCAAAATCTGAGGCGTTTGTTTTTCGATTTCGCCGAGCTGGCTCATGCTCGCCACGGCATCCAAAACCAGCACGCCCCGCCGGCCCAGGATCCGGATGTCGTAATTCAGGGTGTTGTCCGCCTGATGGCCGAATTTCAATTCCTTGGCCCAATATAATTTGTGCGTGGCCGCATCGTAACGGGGGGGCGCCGCCCAGCCCACCAGTTCGATCGCCGGATAGCCCTTGGCCGTGCGTGCCTGATTGTTTTCACGGGTGGCATCCTGCATTTTCTTCAATAATTTGTCGTAGTTGATCTTGCTGGCATCGTCATCCTTCACATAACCGTCGTCCGCATAGGAAATGGTCACCACCCAGCAATCTTCATCCAGCGGGGTTTTGTCCGCAGGCATCAACAGCCCCAGTGTCCGGATGGAGGGCGGATTGCGCCAAAGTTTGACCAGCACCGTCTCGGCATCGCTGGGATTGAGGTAGTTGAAGTTCGTCGGAACGTTGAGCGTGGCCAGGCCGTCCTGGATTTTGATTTCTCCCTGTTGGTATTTCAGCCCCTGCACGAGCTTCATCATTTCGGCGCGGGTTTTGGGATAATCCTGGGCGTGGCCGACACACGAGCTTGTCACCAAGCCCGCCAGCAGCATGCCAATAAGTTTTGTTTTCATGGTTTTTCCGGGTTGGATTAGTGGTAACCGATACCGGGATAGAGCAGGTTGACGGCGAACAACTGGATGGATGGGAAAATCATGGCGAACACACGCCAGGCAACGATCAGGCCGATGAGCCGCAGGGTTGGATGATGCATCAGTTGCAGGAACTTGTCCGCCGACTCAC
This sequence comes from Verrucomicrobiota bacterium, assembly GCA_049516755.1. GTDB lineage: Bacteria > Verrucomicrobiota > Verrucomicrobiia > Limisphaerales > UBA11358 > UBA11358. The sequence goes on from JBEKSU010000089.1 coordinate 16,118, forward strand.
GGCCGACGAAAAACATCAACGCCCCACTGCCATCCAGCGGCGGCAACGGCAGCAGATTGAACGCGCACAGCAACAGGTTCAGCGAAAACAAAATGCTTAAAGCCGTCGCGAAAAAATAACCGCCGCCGGAGACTGCATCCGTCACGCGCGAAAACCCGATGCTGAACGGAGGTTCAAAAAAATGAAAAGCGATGCCCGCCCGGATGAGCATTGCCGCCGCCATCAGGATCAGGAGGTTGGACGCCGGCCCGGCCAGCGACATGGCGGCGGCCCGGCGCGGATTTTGACCGGCCCATTGCGGATTGTAGGGTGCGCTGGCCCAGCCAATCATCCAGCCGCCCAATAAATAGGAAAGGATTGGCACCACAACCATGCCCATGGGTTCGCGGCGGATGTGGGGCGTCGGATCCAGCGTGACCTGCCCGCCGCGGCAGGCCGTATCATCCCCCAACTTCAATGCCGTCCACGCATGGGAAGCTTCGTGAACTGTCGTCGAAAACACAAACGCCAGGTACCATTTGACGCCGTCGGTCACGTCCGTGGTCACAGAACCCGATGCTATAAGGATGAAAGGGATTGTCAATTCCGGTTCACAATACACGGTCAGAGAGCGGTCCCGGACGGCGGGCGCGTATCGTTTCAAAAAAAAATCATTCCGCAGGTTGCTTTCTGCGCGGAGAATTTTATAGTGCCCTCAGTTTGAATTCACCGAGATGAGCAATCCAAATGACGCGGCGCAGCCGTGGAACATCGAAGCGGCGCGCGCGCTGTACAACATCCAACGCTGGGGCGCGAAGTATTACGACATCAACGACGCCGGTCACGTTGTGGCGCGGCCACTGCAGGACGCGGGCGCGACGGTGGATTTGACGGACGTGGCCGAGGAAGCCAGATCGCGCGGGCTGAAATTCCCGCTGCTCATCCGATTTCAGGACATTTTGCGGCATCGCGTCGAAGCGATCAACCAGTGCTTCCGAGAGGCCATCACCGAGTACAATTACCGGGGCCGTTATCGCGGCGTGTTCCCGATCAAGGTCAACCAGCTCCGCGAAGTGGTGGAGGAAATACTCGATGCGGGCAAGCCGTTTGATTTCGGCCTGGAAGTGGGCAGCAAACCGGAGTTGTTCGCCGGACTGGCGCTGCAAAACCAGCTCGGCAGTCTCATCGTCTGCAACGGTTACAAGGACGCGGAGTTCATCCGGATGGCCCTGCTCGGCATCAAGCTCGGCAAAATGGTCATCATGGTCGTTGAAAAACTGGAGGAGTTGCGGCAAATCATTTCCATTTCCAAATCGGTCGGCGTTGAACCGCTCATTGGCATCCGTACGCGGCTGTTAAGCAAGGGCGCGGGACGCTGGGCCGGCAGCGGCGGAGAAAACGCGAAGTTCGGCCTGAGCACGGCGGAACTTTTGGAGGCAACGGAGATGTTGAAGGCGGAAAATCTGGGGCATTGTTTCAAGCTGCTGCATTTCCACATCGGTTCGCAGGTTCCGGACATTCTCACGGTGAAAAAAGCGGTGCAGGAGGCCGCGCGGCTTTACGCGAAACTGCACAAGCTGGGCTTCCCGATTTCCTATCTCGATGTCGGCGGCGGACTGGGCGTGGATTACGACGGCAGCCGGTCGGCATTTGACAGCTCCACGAATTACACGCTGCAGGAATACACGAACGACGTGGTCTATTACATCGCCGACGTTTGCAACGCCGAAAGCGTGCCGCATCCGGATATTGTCAGCGAAAGCGGACGCGCCATCGTCGCCCATCACAGCGTGTTGATTGTCGAGGTGTTCGGCACAATTGAAAAAATCCGGCCCGGCGAGTTTTTGAAATTCGGCGACCGCGAGCATCCGCTCGTCCGGGAACTGCTCGACATCAAAAAGAATCTTTCCAAATCGAACCGGCTCGAAGCCTATCATGACGCGCTCGAACGCCGGGAAGATGCGCAACACATGTTTACGCTGGGCGTGCTGGATCTGCCCGACAAGGCGAAGATCGAGGACCTTTACTGGCAGATCAGCCGTGACGTCGTCGAAAGTTACAAGGGCCAGGCCTACGCACCGGAGGAAATCCGCCAGCTTGAAGACAGCCTCGGCGACCAGTACCTCTGCAATTTTTCCGTGTTTCAGTCCCTGCTCGATCACTGGGCGCTTGACCAGCTGTTTCCCATCATGCCGATTGCCCGCCTGAACGAACGGCCCACGCGCGAAGGCACGCTCGTGGACATCACGTGCGATTCC
>JBEKSU010000090.1:0-12893 GCA_049516755.1 Verrucomicrobiota bacterium
ACAAGGCCCGTGGCGGAAGCGGCGACTATTTTGCTTTCGTTGTCAGTTCAGCCTCGGCACAGGTGGCGGAAGTGGACTCGGCTCCCGGGATACAGACCAACGTATGGTACCACGTTGCGGCGGTACGCGGAACCAACTTCATCCAGCTTTATGTCAACGGGCAGCTGGCGGCCCAGGCCACCGTTGGTTTTGCGCAGAACTACGGCACGTTGCCGCTGTATTTCGGAACCTCCGGTCAATCCTACTGGGACCACAAATTCAAGGGATCGCTGGATGAGGTGTCGCTCTACAATCGGGCGTTGTCGGCGGCGGAAATCGTCGCCATTTATACGGCGGGCTCGGGTGGCAAATGCAAGGCCGGAGGCGGGTTGAGCATCGTTGTCCAGCCGCAAAGCCAGACCGTGCCGGTGGGAAGCGCTGCCTCGTTCACGGTGACGGCCATGGGCACAGCGCCGCTTGGTTATCAGTGGCAGTTCAACGGCACGGCTCTCACGGGAGCGACCAATACCAACCTCACACTTGGCAATGTGCAGCCGGCCAACGGGGGCAGTTATACAGTCGTCGTGACCAATTCGGGCGCTTCGGTGACGAGCGCGGCAGCGGTGCTGACGGTGCTGGTGCCGCCGGCCATCACGGCCCAGCCGCAAAGCCTGACGAACGTCACGGGCACGACCGCCAGCTTCAGTGCGACAGCCACGGGCGGCACGCCCTTGAATTATCAATGGCGGCTCAATGGGGTGAACCTGGCCAACGGTGGCCGGCTCAGTGGCGCGGCGACCGGGACGCTGACGATCAGCAACGTGCAGCCGGCTGACGCGGGCAGTTACACCCTGGTGGTGACCAACGGAGCCGGGGCGGCGACCAGCGCGGTGGCGACGTTGACGGTGAATGGGCCGCCGGTAATTACGACGCCGCCGGCGAGCCAGGCAGTGGTGGCGGGGATAAGCGTGAATTTCAGCGTAACGGCTTCAGGGACCCAGCCGCTGAGCTACCAATGGCGGTTCAACGGGGGCAATCTGGCGGATGGAGGCCAGATCAGCGGGAGCGGCGGGGCGATATTGACGGTGAGCAATGTGCAACCGGCCAACGCGGGGAGTTATTCGGTGACGGTGACGAACATGGCGGGGGCGACAACCAGCGCGGTCGCCACGCTCAGCGTAACCGTGTCGGGGAGCTGCGTTTCCGCTCCGGCGGGCATCGTTGGCTGGTGGCCCGGGGATGGCAATGCCAACGACATCGTGGGCACGAACAACGGCACCCTCCAAGGTGGCGCGACGGCCACCGCGACCGGCCTCGACGGGATGGCGTTCAGCTTTGATGGAACCAACGGCTTTGTGCAGATACCCGATTCGCCGGTGCTCAAACCCACCAATCTGACCGTGGAAGCCTGGGTGCGCTTCAGCGGCCTGGACTCGGCCGGCAACTCAACTGCGGGCCAGCAATACATCCTCTTCAAGCAGAACACCAAGAGCAGTAACTTCGAAGGATATTCTTTGAACAAGGCCCGTGGGGGAAGCGGCGACTATTTTGCTTTCGTTGTCAGTTCCTCGGCCGGTCAGGTGGTGAAGGTAAGTTCGGCGCCTGGGATTCTGACGAATGTGTGGTATCACGTGGCCGGGGTGCGCGGGACCAACTTCGTTCAGCTTTATGTGAACGGCCAGCTGGCGGGCCAGGCCAGCATCACTTTTGCACAGAATTACGGCACCACGCCGCTGTACCTGGGAACCTCCGGCCAATCTTACTGGGATCACAAGCTGAAAGGATGGCTGGACGAGGCCTCGCTCTACAACCGGGCGTTGTCCGCCGGCGAAATTGCCGCAATCTACGCGGCCGGAGCGGCTGGAAAGTGTAAAGGGGCCGCGCCCGCCGCCATGCTGACGCAGACCGGCCTCAGTGTAAACGGGGCCATTGCCTTGACTCAGGTTACGTTGACACTCAGCTACGAATCCTCGGACAAAAAGGTGCAGTTCAAATTCCAAGGGACGCCAGGCCGCAGCTATGAGGTCCAATGGTGCCCGACCCTGTCCGGGACGTGGAAGTGGCTTGCGACGGTAAATGCCGATGCGTCCGGTCAGGTGGTGTACAACGGTCCAGCCCTCGGGGAGACGGCGTTCTTCCGCGTGGTGCTGCCGTAGGGCTGCTGCCGGGACGCTGTGGAGAGCAGCGAGAACGGCAGCCGGTGTGGGCAGGGTTGGGCAATACTGTTTAAACCTGCCACCGCCGCGTCCGATGTTTTAAATCTCAGCGTCGGAAAAGAAACCGTTGAAAAGTATTTATTCGCCGGGGCTTTCTGCGAACCGAGGCCCGGGCTGGATCGGTCTTCGCCAAACCATTCCCAAATGCACGGTAGGGTTACACCCCATAGCGCGGGGCCGGCCGGCAACGTACCGTGTTGCTCGTACCAAAAACATCAAACAACGTAACAATTGAAAGCCAAAGCATAATGAAAATGAAATCAACTTGCACACTTGCGCTCCTGGCCGCCACGAGCGCCCTGTTAGTCGCCAGCCCATCCGTGCGCGCTTCCGATACGGACAGCCGCATTGAATCATCCGCCGCGAACTCCTATGTGTTCAAAACCTGCCTCACCAACGATTCGATTACGACTGAATCCAAGGACGGTGTTGTCACCCTGACCGGCACGGTGGCCAAAGCGTCCGATAAGACCCTGGCCCAGGACACCGTGGCGAGTCTGCCCGGCGTCATCAGCGTGGACAATCAACTGGTGGTCAGCGGCACACAACCCGCCGAACATTCGGACACCTGGATTGGGTTAAAAGTGAAAACCGCACTTCTGTTCCATCGTAACGTGAGCGCCACCGGCACCACCGTGGAAGTAAAAGACGGCGTCATCATCTTGACCGGTGAAGCCAGCAATCTGGCGCAAAAGGAACTCACCACCGAATACGCCAGGGACATTGACAATGTCAAAGCCGTCGTGAACGACATGACGATTGCCAAGGCTCCAGCAACGCCAGTCGCAACCACCGGCGACAAAATTGATGACGCCTCCATCACGGCGGAAGTCAAGTCGTCGTTGCTGTCGCATCATTCGACCAGCGCCCTGCACACCACGGTTTCAACGACGGACGGCGTCGTCACCTTGGGCGGCATCGCCAAAAACGACGCCGAAAAGAGCCTGGTCACCAAGCTCGTCACCGACATCAACGGTGTGACCAGCGTGATCAACAACATGACCATCGCCGTGCCCGTGGCGGCCAACTGACCCAACCGATCGCTGTTGGCTGGTGCGAAAGCGCACCGGCCTCCGGTGACATTACAAACTAAAAGGAAATAATATGTTGTACACAATTGCGGTGGTATTGCTCGTTCTATGGTTGCTCGGTCTGGTGAGCAGTTACACGTTGGGCGGGTTTATCCATATCCTGCTGGCGGTGGCCATCGTCATGGTGCTGGCCAGTTTCATCTCCGGGCGCCGGCGGCTGAATTAAGAAACTGCCAACCAAAGAAAAAACCAAAAAAACAATATGAATACAAAAACCATAGTTGCAGTCCTCCTGGTCGCTCTCGGCATCGTGGTGCTCGCTTACTCCGGCATCACCTTCACGACTCCAGGAAAGCCGGTCGAGTTCCTCGGCATGCACTTTGAGACCACCGTCAACCACTTTATCCCGCCCGTTGTCGGAGCGTTTGCGCTCGTCGGCGGAATCCTGTTGCTGGTTGTGAACCCCAAGCGGGTCTGATGGCGGAATCGAAGCCGGTGCGGCATGATTGATCATCAGGGTGCTCATTGGGGACATGGCCGCCACTGGCGTTGGCTTGATAAACACTGACCTTTCAAACGGCGAAATAATATGCGCTTTGACCTGCTACAGAACGTCATGTGTCTGGCCTATGAACACCCGCTCCTTTTGGAGCGTTCCAGGGGTTGGACGCCGAAAAATCATTTCCCGGCCGTTGAGAATCCAGAGTGCCCGCATCCGGATGATGGCGGAGGGGTGACGATGGTTGAATCGGAGGATTTTGCCCGGTTTGAAGGAGAAGGCGGGGCCGGTCACGGAATTGATTGCCATTCCATTTGAAAACGCCATTTGGCAAAGACCAGGGCGGGCGGCACAGCAAACGAATCAAAAGAAAATCATGCCATGAAACTGAACCTGAAACCCGGCGTTCCGAAACGCTTTCGGCGTTTGAAACGGAATGAATTGGTGAGTCTCGGCGACTTTGTCACGAATGAGCACCGAAGGTTTGAACCATGGGAAGGGCCGGGTGGGTTCCGGGCCGACGCGTTTGTGAAACCGATTTACCGGCTGGATGAAAGTCGTTCGACCGCAACCAAAAAATTAAAATGAATGGATCCAGATGCCTCACTGCGCGGTCAAAACTGGCCGGTTCAGCCGGTTGCTGTGATTGGCGGAAATTGAACGGCCGGGCGCCGGTTGACACAAACAATGTAAAATGAAAGCAAAAATATTCGAAGTCGTCCTCCATAAGCTGCCCTCCGGCAAGTCGCCGGCGACCGCGCTGGAAGAACAGATCAACGGGTTTCTCTCCCAATACCCGGACCTGAAGCTGGTGACCGCGCAGATGAGCACCCTGGTCACGCCCGCCGAGCCCAATGCCATGCCCCGAACGGAGGAATCATCCATCATCATTTTCTGCACCCTGTTCTATAACGACTAGAGAATAGGAATGATGTCACTTTATGAACGCACTGAAACTCATTTGCCTGACCTTCTGCCAACTGGTCAAACAGGTCTGGTTCCTTCCCCAATCGGTCACGAATGCCATCCAGCAAAGACGCCGGCAGGTCGCGCGGAACGAACATGAAGCCGAGCGGCTCGACCGGATACGCAACCCGTCAAAGTATCTGGGAAAGTAATCGCCGCATCTTTTCAGAAAACCCTAATTGCGTTTGTCAAGGGCGCCATCAGAAATATTCCGAAAAAAAATTCTTGAGAAAATTCCAGCCCGGGGCGATTTAATAGCCAGAAAGCGTGAGCGAAAAACCACGCGTTGTTCTTTGGAAGGTTTGACCAGATTTCCCTGCCCTGTTCGTGATTCGCTACAATCCTTGAACCGTAGTAAAAACGATCAATGGAGCCAATCTGCGACTGTGGCCGACACGCCTTCACTGGAAGTCGAAAGCAGCCCGGCGGGCTCCGCATGTTGTAAAACATGTTCAAAGGATCATGTCGCACACGGCAAGGGTGGGGTTTTTTATTGCGGATTGCGGATTGCGGATTTTGTTTTGGGCAAACTTTTCCCCGGGTGCTAATCTACCGGCATGGCGCGCGACGATTTGTTTGCATCCCCGGCTGAATCCAGGCCGCACGCTGCGGCCGCGCCCGAATCGCCCCGCCATCAGCCGCTGGCCGCGCGGATGCGGCCACGTAGCCTTGACGAGTTCGCCGGCCAGACGCACATCCTCGGCCCCGGCCAGTTGCTGCGCCGCGCCATCGAAGCCGACCGTATCCAATCCCTGATCTTCTTCGGGCCGCCCGGCACCGGCAAAACGTCGCTGGCGCAAATCATCGCCCGCCAGACCAAAAGCAAATTTGAGCGCCTCAGCGGCGTGGAATCCAACGTGGCCGACATGCGCCGCGTGCTCGCCGCCGCCACCAACCGCCTCGAAAACACCGGCCAGCCCACCATCCTGTTCATTGACGAAATCCACCGCTTCAACAAGGCGCAACAGGACGTGCTGCTGCCGGACGTCGAGAGCGGGGTCGTGCGGCTCATCGGCGCCACCACGCACAATCCTTTTTTCTTCGTCAATTCACCGCTCGTTTCCCGCTCGCAGATTTTTGAGCTCCGGCCGCTGACCGAAGCCGAGCTTTTCCCGCTCCTGCAAAGCGCCCTGGCCGACGCCGAACGCGGACTCGGTTACCTGAAAATCAAGGCGGAGGAAGCCGCGTTGCGCCACCTCGCCAAAATCGCCGACGGCGACGCGCGCAAAGCCTTGAATGCGCTGGAAATCGCCGCGCTCACCACCGCCCCGGACAAAAAGGGCGCCGTCCGAATTGACATGGCCGTCGCCGAGCAAAGCATCCAGAAAAAGGCCGTGGTATATGACGACGAAGACGCGCATTACGACACAATCTCGGCGTTCATCAAATCCATGCGCGGCAGCGACCCGGACGCGGCGCTGTACTGGCTGGCCAAGATGATTCATGCCGGCGAAGACCCGCGCTTCATCGCGCGGCGGATTGTGATATGCGCGGCGGAAGACGTGGGCCTGGCCGACCCGATGGCCCTGGTGCTGGCGAATGCGGCGTTGTCGGCGTCGGAATTTGTGGGCTGGCCGGAGGCGCGGATTCCGCTGGCCGAGGCGACGGTTTACATAGCCACCGCGAACAAGAGCAACAGCGCCTACCTGGCGATTGACGCCGCGCTGGAGGACGTGAAGTCGGGCCGTACGCTGCCGGTGCCGGAGCATTTGCGCGACACGCATTACCAAGGAGCTGAACGGCTGGGCCACGGCAAGGGCTACGAATACGCGCACGACCACCCCGGACATTTCGTGGCGCAGGATTATCTTGGCGTGGACAAGCGCTACTACGAACCAACCGAACAGGGCGTGGAAAAGAAAATCAAGGAGCGCGTGGAAAAATTGCGGGCGGCGCTGGCCGAAGCCCGCAAATCAAAAAAATAAAGCCCTGACCACGGATGAACACAGATAAACACGGATGGGGCAAAATTCTTGCAGGCAGGGAGCTTCACTCCCTGCGGACCGAAGCTTGTATTCGGACGAGCGGCGGGCAGAGGACTGCCCGCCCTGCCAATCAATCTACATCTTATCCGTGTCCATCCGTGTGCATCCGTGGTTATTTTGAATTTTTTGTTTCCTGAAAATGCAACCCGGCATTCAAGCGGCCAAGGCCGCGCTGCGAAAGCAAATCCGCGCGGCGCTGGGGAATATTTCCCCGGCGGTGCGGGCGGTGAAATCCATTGACCTGTGCGAACGTCTGAAGCCGCAGTTGCGGAGCGCGCGGACAATTCTATTTTTCGCGCCGCTGCCCGGCGAGATCGACGTCTGGCCGTTGCTGGAGGAAATGGTTCCGGCGGGAAAAACGGCGGCGCTGCCGCGGTTCGATCCAGTCACGCAAACCTACCGGGCGCGGCGCGTGGAAATTCCGGCGGGCGAAATCGTGTCCGGGAAATTCGGCGTGCGCGAGCCGGCCGCCGGCTGCGTGGAAATTCCGCTGGAAAAATTTGACCTGGTTCTCGTGCCGGGCGTCGCGTTTGATTTGAGCGGGAACCGGCTCGGCCGCGGCAAAGGCTTTTACGACCAGCTGCTGGCGAAAATCAGCGGTGTGAAATGCGGCGTGGGTTATGATTTTCAACTGCTGGAAAAAATCCCGGCGGAGCCGCACGATGCGAAGGTGGATTTTGTCATTACCCCGGCGCGCACCATGAAAACCGCGGGTTGAAGGACGGCGCGGTTACTGGTGCTGCTGATTCATCATGGGCATGCTGCCTTCCCAGCCTTGCGGCGTGTTCCACGGGCGGACTGAATCATTTTCCGGCTCGTTGGTTTCGCAACCAGTGACCCCAACCAGCATGACACCAAGCAGAAGGAGCAGAAACCATCTCACAGAGCGGCACTTCATGTCAGGAAGCCGGATGCGCGGGGGTGACCTCATCGCCCTCAATCACCTCGCCGAGCTTCCAACCCGGCATGACATTGGCGATGCAGCGGTTCTTCTCGACGCTGCGCACGATGACCTTGGCCACCAGCTTGCCTTCGCGGCTGACCAACAGTTCGCCTTCAGGAATAACCCCCTGGTTTTCCCCGATATTCAGCACGACAAAATCCCATTTTGGGTCCACCACGAGAATTCTCCCGCGCAGGTCGGCCCGCAAAGGAACGAACGTATTCGTCCCTTCATACATGGACAAACGGGCTTGCGTCCGGGTCAGGGCGCGTTGCAACACGACCTTCTCCTCGTTAACGATTGCAACCGCTTCCTGTGAATCTTTCAGGGCGCGGCTGAGTTTGCCGACCTGGTCCGGAGTGACGCCGGTGGCCTGGTAAGCAGCCAGTTTGGTCTGCGAGTCATCACGCTCCTGGGCGGTCTTGGCCAGTTTGTCGGACAGTTCATCAGCACGCTTGACCTGCGCCGCGGCAGTGGCGACCGCTTTGTCGCGCTCCGACTTCGAATCCGCCAGTTCCTGGGTGGTCTGTTTGAGCGTGTCTTGCGTCTTTGTCAACTCGGTCTTCGCCTTGGAAAGATCGGCCAGGGCTTGTTGCTTTTTGCCGCGTTCATCGTCCCGCTGCGAAACCAGCGTGGTAATTTTATCCTTCACCTGAACGATGTTCAACACGCCGGCGCCCAGCGCCAGAACAATGGCCAAAATCAGACTGATTCGAATTAACATGGCTTGGTTTGCAGTTTTGTCGTCAAATTATACGTTTGCACCCGATGTGTCAACGCCAGTTTGTGACTTGCCAAACCTTGATTTCACTTCATCTTTTGCCGCATGGAAGCAGAGCCGCTCAAGCATTTGCACCCGTCCGGCGCCAAACCGCAGCCGTTGCGCGCATTGCTGGCTTTGAGCCGCGTGTCGCATCTGCCTACCGTCTGGTCGAATTGTCTGGCCGGCTGGTGGTTGGGCGGCGGCGGAAATTTTGTAAAATTGCCGCTGCTGTTTCTGGGCGTCAGCGCGCTTTACACCGGCGGAATGTTTTTGAACGACGCTTTTGACGCGGATTTCGACCGCCAGCGGCGGGCGCAACGGCCCATACCGTCCGGTGCAATTTCGCTGCCGGCCGTCTGGCGCTGGGGATTGGCCTGGCTCGGTCTGGGCGCGCTGTGTTTGACAGCGGTGAGCAAAACGACCGGAGTCCTCACGCTGGCGCTGCTCCTGTCCATCATCATTTACGACGCGACGCACAAGGTCGTCACCGCGTCGCCATGGCTGATGGGTCTGTGCCGGTTCTGGGTGTATGTCATCGCCGGTTCGGCCGGCGCGGCGGGCGTCAACGGCGGGCCGGTCTGGTGCGGCGTCGCGCTGGCTTTTTATGTGGCCGGACGGGGTTACCTGGCGCAACACGAAAGTTCCCGCGGACGGGTTTCGTATTGGCCGCTGGCCATGCTGGCGGCGCCGATCCTTTTCGCCATGGTGATAAACTCGGCGGAATACCGCATTCCGGCCATGTGGCTGTCGCTCGTGCTCGCGCTGTGGGTCGCTCTTTGGGTGCGGCCAATTTTTCAGGCGGGCGAAGTCAATGCCGGCCACATCGTGTCGGGTCTGCTTGTGGGAATTGTTTTCGTGGACTGGCTGGCGGTCGCGCCGCTCTGTCCGCATTGGTTGAGCTTCGCCTTTTTGATTTTATTTGGCGCAACGCTGTCATTTCAGCGGTTCCTGCCGGCGGCGTGAAATTGGGGGCCGGTTGCGGCCATCGGCCATCATCCATTTGCGTCCTGGGAGCGCCGGCGTCCCGCCGGCCGGTCGGGCGGCAAGAGACAGTTCCTTGCCGACGAGACGTCGGCGCCCCCGGGGCCAGCCATCCGGTTCCATCCGAATATGAAACCGGGGGCAGCAGCCGGCGGCGCCCTGCGAAACAATCCTTCACAAGCTGCACTTGTGCAAAAGAATGTTTCCTGCTAATTTGTAGTTTCACTTATGAGCACTGAAGTTCCGGTCAAATTAACGCACAACGAGGTCATCAAGGAAGCGATCCCGACGCTCGCGGGCACCATCGCCGCGACGTTGAACGATGCGGGCGCCGACCATTTTTCGGAGGACGACAATCAGTTCCTGAAGTTTCACGGCTCCTACCAGCAGGATGACCGTGACCTGCGCAAGACCGGCAAGAAATACATCATGATGGTCCGCAGCCGCGTCCCCGGCGGCGTGATGACGGCCGGTCAATGGCGCGTGTTCGATGATTTGTCGGCCCGCTACGGCAATAACACGATGCGCGTCACCACGCGCCAGACCATCCAGTTCCACGGCATCCTCAAGTCCAACCTGCGCGCGGTCATCAAGGCCATCAACGAATCGCTGCTCTCCACGCTCGCCGCGTGCGGCGACGTGAACCGCAATGTGCTCGCCCCGCCCACGCCCGCCTACACCCGGGCGCGCGAGCAGGTTTTTCAGGATTGCCAGCGCGCCGCCCTGGCGCTCGCGCCGCAAACCAAGGCCTATCACTCCATCTGGATTGACGGCGAGCAGCTCGACCTCGAAAAACCGGAGAATAAAAATTTCACGGACCCGCTTTACGGCAAAACGTATCTGCCGCGAAAATTCAAGATCGCTTTCGCCATTCCGCCGGTGAACGACCAGGACATTTTCACGAATTGCCTCGGCCTCATCGCCATCGTAGAAAACGACCGGCTCGCCGGCTACAATCTCGCCGTGGGCGGCGGCATGGGCCGCAGCCACGGCAATGAAGCCACCTATCCGCGCCTCGCGGATGTCATCGGCTTTTTCAAGCCGGAAAAACTGATCGAAATTGCGAAGGCCGTGCTCACGATTCACCGCGATTTCGGCGACCGCACCGACCGCAAGCACGCCCGCCTGAAATACATTGTGGCCGAACGCGGCGCGGACTGGACGCGTGCCGAGATTGAAAAGCGCGCCAACATCAAGTTCGAACCAGCCCGGCCTTTCAAGTTCACCAGCACCGGCGACCTTTACGGCTGGCACCAGGCCGTGGACGGAAAATGGTTTCTCACGCTCTTCGTCGAAACCGGCCGCGTGAAGGACACCGCCGAGCGCCGCTTGAAAACCGCGTTACGCCAGATTGCGGAGAAATTTCCGAGCCTCGAATTCCGTTTGTCGGCAAATCAAAACGTCATCCTGGCAAACATCGCCGAAACTGACAAAGCGGGCATCCACGCGTTGCTCGCCAAACACGGCGTGAAAACGGAAAACCAGGCGACCGTGCTGCATGCGGCTTCCATGGCCTGCCCCGCCCTGCCCACCTGCGGCCTGGCGCTGGCCGAATCCGAACGCATGCTGCCCGGCTTGATTGATCGCATCGAAAACCTTTGCGCCGAGGTCGGACTGGCCGGCGAGGAAATCATCATCCGCTCCACCGGCTGCCCGAACGGCTGCTCGCGGCCTTACATGGCGGAGATCGCATTCGTCGGCAAAGCCCCCGGACGCTATCAGGTCTGGCTGGGCGGCGACACCGCCGGCACTCGCCTCAATCGCATCTGGAAGGACATGGTCAAGGACGCGGACATTGAAAACGAATTGCGCCCCGTGCTCGCCCGCTTCGCGAAGGAACGGAATACCAACGAACGGTTCGGCGACTGGTGCCAGCGGGTGATTTTGAAGGAGCAACCGGCAATGAATTAAACCGCCAAGCACAAAGAAATTAATTCTTCGTGACTTTGTGGTTATTCAAATATGACTCCTGATCAAATTTACCAAGCCAACGCCGAACTGCGCGACAAACCGCCGCTCGAAATCGTCCGCTGGGCCATCGCCCAGGCAAATGGCCGCGCCATCGTCTCCACGAATTTCCGCCCTTACGAAGCGGTGATTTTGCACCTCTGCACGCAGGTGCAACCGGACATACCGGTGTTGTGGGTGGATCACGGCTACAACCGGCCGGCGACCTACAAACACGCCGGGCAGTTGAAAAAACTGCTCAAGCTGAATCTCAAGGCGTTTGTTCCCAAAATGACTTCCGCGCATTACGACGCCGCGTTTGGCGGCCCCCCGGAACCGACACCGGAAAACGAGGAACGCATCAAGGCGTTCAGCGCCGTGATGAAGCTCGAACCGTTTCAGCGCGGCATGAAGGAACTGGCGCCGACCGTCTGGCTCACCGCCTTGCGCAAGGTTCAGAACCCAAACCGCGCCGGCCTGGACATCGTTTCCGAGGATAAAAATTTCGGCACGCTCAAAATCAGCCCGGTTTTTTATTTAAGCGACGCGGACATGGAAGCCTATTTGAAACAATATAATCTCCCGAATGAATGGGATTATTTCGATCCGGCCAAGGCCGACGACAAGCGCGAGTGCGGCCTGCACGCCGCCTGGGGCGGCAAAGCTGTCAAAACCTAGACACGGATTACACGGATTTTCACGGATTATTTTATGGCTGAATTGCTCTATCGAGAAGAAACGCACCGGTTGATCGGCCTTTGCATGGAGATTCACCGCGAATTGGGCAAGGGACACGATGAAGTCATCTACAAAGATGCGCTGGTCGTGGAATTGAGCCGCGCAAGTATTCCGTTCGCCCGCGAAAATAAATACGAGGTCAAATACAAGGGTGTGATTCTTCCGCATTCGTACCGCGCTGATTTCGTCATCTGGAACAACATCCTGTTTGAAGCCAAAGCGGTGGAGCAGCTCACCGATGCGCACGTCAGGCAAGTTCTGAATTATCTGGCTGCTTCGAAATTGCGATTAGGCTTGCTGGTCAACTTTGGCGGTGATTCGCTGGAGTGGAAGCGCGTTGTTTTATGAATCCGTGTCAATTCGTGAAATCCGTGTCAAAATGAGCAGCTATCACTTGGACCATTTGCAATACCTGGAAACCGAGGCGATTCACATCATGCGTGAAGTCGCGGCGGAATTCGAGCGCCCCGCCCTGCTCTTCTCCGGCGGCAAGGATTCCATCTGCCTGCTGCGCCTCGCGGAGAAGGCCTTTCGCCCGTCCGACATTCCGATGCCGTTTCTCAACATCGAAACCGGCCACGAATTTTCGGAGTTGATTGAATTCCGCGACCGGCGCGCGAAGGAACTCGGCGCGAAGCTGATCGTCCGCACCGTCGAGGACGCCATCGCCAAGGGGCTGGCCCATCCCGCGCCGGGCGAGATCAGCCGCAACAAACTGCAGATCCCCGCCCTGCTGGCCGCCATCGAGGAATTCCAATTCGATTGCGCCATCGGCGGCGCGCGGCGCGACGAGGAAAAAGCCCGGTCGAAGGAGCGGTTCTTCAGTTTCCGCGACAGCTTCGGCC
>JBEKSU010000091.1:0-12726 GCA_049516755.1 Verrucomicrobiota bacterium
GTGCGAAGCACTGCCCGTCGGCAAAGCCCGCATCGCGCGCGAAGGCCGCGACATGACCATCGTTGCCTACAGCGCCATGGTGCATGAAGCGCTCGCAGCCGCCGCCGAACTCGTCCCGGAAGGCTGGGAAATTGAAGTGGTGGATTTGCGTTCGGTGAAACCACTCGACACGGACACCGTGATGGCCAGCGTCGCGCGCACGGGGCGTTTGCTTTGCGTGGGGGAAGCCTGGCCGTGGGGAGGAGTGACGGCGGAAGTCATCGCCCGGGTCACGAGCGAAGGATTTGATCTGCTTGACGTGCCGCCGCAACGGCTCAATGCCAAGGACACGCCGGTGCCATATCATCCCAATTTATGGACCGCGCACCGTCCCACCGCGCGCGCCATCGCCGCCGCCGCAAGAAAACTTTTGCGACTCTAAAATTATGCCGCGAATCCCCATCATCATGCCGCAACTGGGCGAGTCCATCGCCGAGGCCAACATCATCAACTTCCTCGTCAAACCCGGTGACACCGTCGAAGCCGACCAGGATTTGATCGAAGTCGAGACCAACAAGGCCAACATGAACGTGACTTCGCCGTGCCGCGGGCGCATTGAAAAATTCACCGTTCAATTGAACGAAAGTTACGCCGTCGGCGTGGTGCTCGGTTATCTCGAGGCGACCAGGGAAGAAGCAGCGCGGCTGGGGTTTGACGTTCCCGCGCCGGCGAAAACAGGCGACACCGACCGCATTTCCGCACCGGATGTGAACGGCGGCCGGAACCGCGTTCAACCGACGGTGCGGGGATTGCCGGTGCCGGCGAATGCGGCCGGCGCCAGTTACCTTTCGCCGCGGCTCAAGGCGCGCATGAATGAACTCGGTTTGCACGCCGCCGATCTCGCGGGCGTGGCCGGCAGTGGCGCGGCGGGCCGGGTGACGGTTGAGGATTTTGAGCGATTCATTGCAAATCTCGAAAAGCAAAAGATTACCCCGGCGTCGTCCATGCGCGTGGCCGTGGCCGATGCCATGCGGCGCAGCTGGACACGTCCACTCGCGCACGTCGGCCTGCCGGTCTGCCTCGATCCGCTGTTTGCCTATCGCAAGGTCACCCGGCCAAAACCCGGCCCGGCGCTGTGCGCGTTGCGCGCGCTGGCAGTGGCGCTGGCGGAAAACAGCGCGCCCGCCGGACGGCTCGTCGGCAACAAAATTGTCCATCCCTCGGCCATTGACATCGCTTTCGCCGTTGAAGCCGAGGACGGCGTGCTGGTGCCCGTCATTCGCCACGCGGACAAACGATCGCTGAAGGATTTGATCGAGGCTTACAACGAACTGGTCGAAATGGCGCGGCAACGCAAGCTGCCGCCGGACGCGACGGGCGGTTCCGTTGCGACCGTGTCGAATTTTGGCACGTTCGGACTGACCTGGGCCACGCCCATCCCATTGCCGGAACAATCGCTGGTGCTTGGCATCGGCGCGGCCCGGCGCATGCCCAGTTGGGACGCGGGCAAAGACCAGTTTGTGCCGGTGATGGAAGCGAACCTCACGTTGAGCTTCGATCATCGCGTGATTGACGGGGGCGCCGCCGGGCGCCTGCTCATGCGCATCGCGGATTTGATAACGCATCCGGAACAGTTGTGATTTTTGCCGCGGGATTCGTTTGAGTGGCAGCCCAATTTATTGAGCCGGCAAAGCCGAACCAACTTCCGAGAAAGAATTTAATATGGTCTGAAAAAGCAATACGGCAACAGCACCCTGTGTTTGTGGATAATAATGCAGGAAACTGTAGGAATTATTTTTCGTTGAAACCATATAGATTTCAGCCACCACCCTCAGGTTTTCCGGACGGGTATATTCCAATTTGACTTTGCTCCCCGAAAAGTTTGCCGTTTCGATGTTTTCAAATTCACCTTCTGAAATATCCTCGTAGTTATGTTGTTGGAAATCGGCCTTGATTGCGCCGGCAAGTTTTCCCAAAGCGTCTGCAACATCCAGCTTTTGCCCATGATCGGTTATGACGACGTATGAATCGGGGCACTGAAGCATTATTTGCCCTTTTTCGCCGATGGTTTTGATTTGGTACTGGCCGTCATATTGGAATGATATTTTCCCGTTCTTAAATTCCTTCTGCGATGTTGCGGTGATTTTATCCCTCTCTTCGATTGGCTTGACGCCCTGATGACCTGACCGCTGACTTAACGCTTTGTTTCGGGCTGCAAAGAAATTGGTGATAAAAATAAATAGCAAGAATCCGTTGATCGTCATTCCGACCAGTGCCGGCTTCAGTATTTTGGGGGAACCGTGTTTTGGGATTCCAAACAATGCCGCAACTCCCAAACCCAAACCGCATAGTATAAATACCAAAGCCGCCAGCTCGATGATTACGGGGGGAGCAGTTTGTTTTCCAAACAGGAGAAGAAAAAAGACGATTATTGAACTGGCCCAACAACCCCCGGCAGCTTGAAATACAAATGCTTTCTCTTGTTTTGGCGGAGAACCGGGTCCTGTTTGCGGGTTGGGGTTCACTTCTTAGCCATTATGGTTTCACCGTGATGTCTGTCAAGTTTCGCTGCGATTCTTAATTTGGATTAAACGTTGCGACGATGGGCCGGTGGTCGGAACCGACGCCCCAGTTGGGAATGGTCAGCACGTAAGTGCCATTCGTCACCCAGTCGCGCGCCATCGCGGGACTCAACAAGATATAATCAATCCGGCTGTAAGTGTCTTCCTTGCCGTAATAGTGCGTCCAGGTGACGTTGCGCGGCTCGAAACGCGGAATCTCGTTCGGCACGTTGTCGCCGTCGCGCTCGGCGGGACGGGTATCGGTAAGTTTGAATTTTCCGTGTCCGATGATTTCTTTTGTGGAATCGGAATCCTTCACGTCGTTGAAATCACCGAGCACAACCAGCTCGGTATCCGGATCGGTTTTAAAACGTTCGTCCACGATGCCGCGCAGGATTTTCGCCTCCTCCAGGCGCAACTGGGCTTCATCGGCTTCCGGCACGGCGCGGCGCGATTTCAAGTGCGCGGCGATGAGCGTGAAGATGAAATTCGTCGCGGCCTGAATATCCACCTCGGCAAAACCGCGGCTGACGGAAAAGCGGCGGCCATCGAGCAGGAAGCTGTCATTGGTGTGCGGGTGGCGGGCGACCATGGGCAACCGGCTCAACACGGCCACGTGAATGTTCGTGTCCCAGCCCTGCACGTGTTCCCAATAGGGAAAATCCAGGCCTTTCTTTTTCAACGATGCGCGCAATTCCAGCAATGCGTTGGTGCCGCCCATTTCTTCGAGTGCAATGACGTCGGGATGCAGGGTGCAGATGCTTTCGCAGACCTTGGCTTTGGCGGCAGCGGATTTCACGAATGGGCGCGATTCGGTCGGCTGGTCGAGATAATTTTCCACGTTGTAGGTGGCAACGCGAAATGTGTCCACGGCAAATGAAACCGAACAAAACAATGTGAAAACCAGACAGGCAGGTGGAATTGAAATTCGTTTGCGCATGGATCGGTCAGGCAAAGTTAGAGGTTCATTTTCGCTTGTCCAGATGCCTTTTGCCATTCACGAGAGAATTCTTTTCCCAAAATCCGTGGTGCTCCCATTTTTCCATGTCTCGATGGGTTAATGGCATCTTGACGTCCATTAACGCCGGGATAATCTCCGTTCCCACATGTGCGTAACCATCAGCCTCGATTTCCAGCTGCCTGCATGACGCCAGCCGCAAGTTCTTGGAAGCGGTTTTCCCGAAAATTTCCGGCACGCCATTGCTGGGAGACTTTGCTCGCCCTCTTGCTCGCGGCCTTCACGATTGCTTGTGACGAACAGCACCGGTCGCAAAATGCGGAAACCAAGCCGAATCGTTTGCAGACCGTCACCATCAACAATCTCGAGCCGCGCCGCGATGTTGCCGGGAACATTATTGACGCGCACGGTGGCTGCCTTCAATTCTTCGCCGGGCGTTTTTATCTTTACGGGACGGCTTACGGAACCAATGCCAGCAGTCTGGCCTTGAATTGCCCGTTCCGGGTTTACAGCTCGCTGGATCTCGATCGTTGGACATATGAAGGTGAACTGCTCAAGGAGCAGCCGACCGGTGTGTATACCCGTCCGAGCGTGGTTTTCAACCCGCGCACCCGCAAATACGTTCTTTGGTACAACTGGTTTCCCAAACTGTGGAACGGCCGGGCCGCCGCCGCCACCAGCGACTCGCCGGCGGGGCCGTTCACCATCGCAAACCCGGAGGTGCATGTTCCCGGGTCCCGCCTGGGTGACGGCAGTCTCTTCGTGGATGATGACGGAACCGGCTACTACATCTACACTTCCATGGGCGATGACTATGCCGTTCGCGTGGCGCGTCTGACGCCGGACTTTCTGGATTCGACCGGCGAGACGAGCAGTATTCTGGCCAAAGGTGGCGAAGCGCCCGTGCTGTTCCGGCGAAACAATTTCTACTACGCCCTCTGCGGACCGTTGTGTCCTGATTGTCCCAATGGGAGCCCGGTGCAGGTTTATGCGTCCACTTCACCTTTGGGACCATATGCCCCGCGGTCCAACATCAATCGCCGTCCGGAAAATGGCGCTCCCATCATACCCGCACAGGAAACCTGGGTGACAAAAATTCCAATGTCCGGAGAGCCGGTGTACATCTGGATGGGGGATCGCTGGGAATCCACACCGGATGGCATCAAGGGCCACGATTTCCAGTTCTGGAGCGCCCCCTTAACGTTCAGTCCGGACGGCGACATCCAGCCGATGAAAAACATTGGGCGGTGGGACATAACGTGGACGTGGAGCAACTGATGTGGGCGCGGAACGGCCGCTCACCGCGTGATACAGTCCACATTGATAATTTTTATTTAGCCGATGAGCAGGCAATCAGATTCCGCGAAGGCGAGTGCGCCTGGAGGCGACATTCAATGGAAGCGCTTCGCCATCTGTGCCCTGGCCTGCGCCCTGGTCTTTGGAATTTTTTTCCGGATCGCTGCGCCGGAATCAACACGGTCGCGGGCGGAAGATTCCTATTATAATCTGCTGGTGCAGGGTTTTCGCGCCGGGCACCTCAACGTGAAACGAGAAGCGCCAGCCGGGCTCACCCAACTCGCCGATCCCTACGATCCCGCTGCCAATGCTCCGTATGTATGGAATGCGCGCAATCCGTCGGCAGGCCTGCTGGACATGAGTTATTACCAGGGGAAGTTGTACCTGTATTTTGGGGTTACGCCCGCTTTGGTGCTTTTCTGGCCGTATGCGATCCTCACCGGCCATTATCTCCCGGAGAAGGATGCGGTCATTTTCTTTTTTGCGTTGGGCTTCCTGGCTGCTGCGGGTCTGTTACGTGCGGTCTGGCGGCGTTACTTTCCGGAAGCAAGCATCTGGGTGGCGGCGGCCGGCATATTCACCCTGGGCTGGACCATAGGCACGCTGGAGGTTTTATCGCTGTGGCTGGATGTCAATGAAGTTGCGATGAGTTGTGGATTTGCGTTCACCATGCTGGCGCTGGCGGCGATCTGGCGGGCCTTGGATGAGCCGAAATGGCAAGTTTTATGGCTGCTGCTGGCCAGTCTGGCGTATGGATTGGCGATCGGGTCACGACCGTCATTGTTGTTTGGGGTAATAATCCTTTTGTTGCCGGTGATTCAGGCCTGGCGGGTGGCGACTGATTCAAGTTCGCGCCGGCGGGTTGGGTTATTATTGGTGGCGGCGGCCGGTCCGGTGATGCTGATTGGGTTGGGGCTGATGCTTTACAATTACCTGCGCTTCGACAACCCATTCGAATTTGGGTGGCACTATCAACTGGCCGCCATCTACCGGCAGACCACCGTCCAGCAATTCAGCCTGCATTATCTCTGGTTCAACCTTCGGTTCTATTTTTTGGAACCCATGCGGTGGAGCGGTCATTTCCCTTTTTTGAGGGCTGTCCCGCTCTTGCCAGTGCCATCGGGCTATTGGGTGCCGGGAGAGGACAGCACTTACAGCGGTCTGTTGATCAATCATCCGCTGGTGTGGCTGGCTTTGGCCGCGCCGCTGGTCTGGAGAAGCCGGCCGGTGGAGGTGGTTTCCGTCCTACGCTGTTTTGTGGCATCCGTATTTTTGCTTTTTGTAATTAGTGCATTGACGCTTTGTCTCTTTTTTTCAGCCAGCGTCCGCTATGAACTGGATTTTCTGCCGGCCCTGATGCTGCTGGCCGTCATGGGCATTTTTGGTTTGGAGCGTGCCTTGGCGGGTTCGCCGGTCTGGCGGCGCATGGCCCGCTGGGGTTGGAGCCTGCTGCTGGCCGGTCTGGTGGCATTCAACCTGTTGGAGATGGTTGAAGCCCGGGCGTCGTTCAACTACTACACCGGCAATTCCCTGCTCCATCAAGGGCGGGTGGACGAGGCGCTGGAACATTTTCAAAAGGCCCTGGCCATCCGGCCTGAATCCGCGGCTTACCACGCCGGTCTGGGCAGTGCCTTTTATCAAAAAAGGCGGACGGACGAAGCGATCCTTGAATATCAAAAAGCCTTGGAACTCAAACCGGACTTCGCAGAAGCCGCGGAAGCCCATAATAATCTTGGTTACAGTCTTCTCCGGAAGGGACGGATCAGCGAGGCGATGGCTCATTTCCAAAAGGCTTTGGCAATCAAACCAAACTTCGGAGGGGCCGCCGAAGCCCATATTGCTCTTGGTGACAGTCTTCTCCAGATAGGGCGGGTGAATGAGGCAATCCTTCAATATCAAAAAGCTCTGGAAATCAAACCAGACTACGCGGAAGCCCATAACAGCCTTGGTTACGGTCTCTTCCAAGCCGGGCGGGTGAACGAGGCAATGACTCATTTCCAAAATGCTTTGGAAATCAAACCCGACTTCGCCGATGCCCATAACAATCTTGGTTATGCTCTGCTCCAGACCGGGCGGGCGGATGAAGCGATCGTCCAGTTTCAAAGAGCACTGGAAATCCAGCAAAGTTACGAAACCTATTACAATCTCGGCCGTGCTTTTCGTCTAAAACGGATGGCGACCGAAGCAATGGCGTGTTATCAAAAAGCCATTGAGCTCCAGCCTCAATTCATTCCTGCGCTAAATGACTTTGCCTGGATGCTTGCGACCTGGCCGGAGCCGTCGGTTCGCAATGGCGGCAAGGCCGTCGCCCTGGCCGAACAGGCCAATCGGTTTTCCAAGGATAAAGACCCGCAAATTCTTCGCACTCTGGCGGCAGCTTATGCGGAAGCGGGACGATTTCCCGAAGCGGTATTGACGGCAAAACAGGCGTTGGCTTTGGCAGTGACCCAGTCTGACACGGAGTTGACCAATGCATTGCAGAAGGAGATCGGACTTTATCAAACCAATTCCCCCTGCCGTTCCCTGAACGAATAAAAGCTGCCCGGTCTGTCCAACAAAGAACACTTTTGCCATATCGCGCAAAGCTGATACTTTCTCCCCATGCTGAAAATCAGCCGGAACGGCGGTGCGTTGCGCAAGGCCAAAAAGAACGCGGCGGTGCGGAAGCTTTACGACAAGCAGAGCGAACGCGATCACCGTGAGTTGCGCATTGACAAGGTCGGCGTCCGCGGGTTGCGATTTCCCATCCAGGTGCGCGACAAGGCGCACAGCGTCCAAAACACGGTGGCGACCATTGGCATGTTCGTGGATTTGCCGAAGGAATTCAAAGGCACGCACATGAGCCGGTTTGTCGAAGCGCTCAACGCCCACGGCAATGTGATGCACGTCGAAAACATCAGGGATATTTTGCGTTCGTTGCAGAAGCGGCTGAAATCAGCCACGTCGCACCTGGAAATCGAGTTCCCGTATTTCATGTCCAAGAAATCGCCGGTGTCGCGCAAGCGCAGCCAGATGGATTACGTGGCGCGATTCGACGCGGCGGCGTGTGGTGACGAAACTGATTTCGTCCTGACGGTGAAGGCGCCGGTGACGACGCTGTGCCCGTGTTCGAAGGCGATTGCCCGATACGGCGCGCACAATCAGCGCGGGCTGGTGACGGTGGCGCTGCGGTTCTCGAAGCCGGTCTGGATCGAGGATGTGGTGGCGATGATCGAAAGCTCGGCCAGTTCGGAGCTTTATGCCCTGCTCAAGCGGCAGGACGAAAAATTCGTCACCGAGCGCGCGTATGAAAACCCGGTGTTCGTGGAGGATCTGGTGCGGAACGTGGCGCTCAAGCTCAATGCTCATCCACGGGTGACGTGGTACAAGGTTGAGGCGGAGAATTTCGAAAGCATCCACAATCATAACGCCTATGCATGCATTGAGAAGGGGTAAGATCCATGTCAACCTGGGAGCGCTGGCGTCTCGCCGGCGTGTTTGAGCCGGGACCATGCCGAAGACGCGGTACAGCCTTTAATTGGATGAATTTGGCCCGGAGTAAAATCTTGTATCCACTCCCCACTGGACGCCGGTACTCCCAGGATGATGACCGTCAAGCGGTGACTCTTTGATTGTTGTCAAGCCATCAAAAGAAAAACCGCGCAAAGCTCATCGCCTTGCGCGGTAAAACTGAACTGTGATCAAACGGTGTTAATGGGTGAACCGGCGGTAGCAGGCCAAGACCAGACCTCCGAGACCAAGGAACAATACACTCGAAGGCTCGGGAACGGGGGTGAACGTGTAGGTCGCGTACACTGTGGCTTCGCCGACGAATTCATTAATGTTAAGGCTGTAAGCCGTGCTGCCAGACGCGCTCCAGCCACCGGCAGCGGTAACGTCAACCTCCACTGTGTCGAGGCCTTCGTATAATGACAGATCAGAAGATGATGCGTTTTTGGTTGCCGTGGCCGAGATGGTGCCGAGATCCAGAAAGTCTGGCCCACTCTGATTGTACGTGGGAAGGCCCGACTCAGCTCCATTGGCCGCCAGTGAATAGGGGCCGAAGTTTTTGTTCAGCAGGGCTATCGAGTCAATCATATCGTTGTCCGTAACCTCAACACTTCCGGAAAGGGAGATGGTGATACTGGCACTGGTGGCGGCTCCATTCTCAATGGTGATGCCTGATTGCTCGATGTCAGTTATATGCAATGTCACTCCCGTCAGCGTTCCCAGAGAGGTGTCGAATTGCTGGAGATAGAGCGAGTCGGAGAAACCCAACCCTTGCCAGCCGGTTGTCTCCGTTGCCGTGTTCATCGTGGCCGCCCGAGCCAGAACGCCCGCTGCCAGCAACAGAGCAACTGCCAGGGAAATTTTCCCAGTGATTTTCGATGCGAGTTTTTTCATTATATTAGTTTGTTAATCAACCTCGTTCCGCTGGCAAAGACTTTAACCTTTGCCAAATTGATAATCAATAAAAATAATCAAAAAATGATACAATTATTTGCTGTTCTAATTTGTGGACATTTCTGTCCTGCTTTTGGGCAGGCAGTCTTTTCCGGCGGCGGAACAGCAGCAGGCTCAAACCGCCCAACCCGGCAAACGGCAGCGTGGTGGGTTCGGGCACAGGCTCTGTCACTCCAAAACCTGATATGTCCGCTCCTCCATATCCGCTGCTGGCATTGGCAATAAACATTTCATAATTTCCGGAGGTGCCAAGGTTGAAGTTTGCCGGTGCATTGCCAGAACTGGTCAATGTTCCCGCATTAAGAGTAACCACATCACCTGGATTCAAATCCTGACCTAATGTAACCCAAAAATAGCTGTCATCGCCTGTCACATTGCCGCTGGTGAAGCCATCATCACACCACCCGGCAATATTTTGCAACGAGCCGCCATTGATGTCATACTGCAAATCAGATGAGAAGCTGGTTAGATAGTGCTGTTGACCGTCATTGGATGGGAATAGATTTTCAATGGTAAAAAGAATAAAATCACCCGTTACTGCAGAACCGGTAATCGTGAAGTTAACATTGTCAGAAAAAGACACGGAAACTGGAGAGGATCCCGGCGTGCCGGAAAAATCTATGAGCACTGGGGGCGGTGCTCCTTGAAGTGATGTGGCTGCGGCAAGTGCAAAGATCCATATGAGGAAACGGTTTTTCATAAGTTCTATGTTTTAAGTGCTTTGTTTTTGGTTTCTAGAAAACTATTTCTGGCGATGGATCAGCAACAATCCCAGTCCACCCAGACCGGCCAGCGCCAGCGTGTAGGGTTCGGGAACCGGTGCGGGCGCGGCTGTGATATCCCAAGTACCGATGATTGTGCCGTTGCCTTGACCGCTGGAATCTCCCGCATAGATATTGCCGTGGGCGCCGACGGTGGTGGGAAGGTCCGCGAGATAGGCGGACAAATCAATGACTTCCGTGCCGGTGTTAAAACCCGCGCTGCCAGAGGTAAAAGTCTGGGCGCTCGTGCCGGAAGAATACAGGTTCAAATCCAGCGACGCCCCGCCGGTGGCCTGGTATGTGTCAGAATTAAAATAGTTGTAGATATTGCCTCCGGTTTTGGGTTGGAGACTGGGAGTGCCGCTGGCGGATTCAGCACCGATGCTGACCGGCGCGGTGAAAAAATTCACCAGATCCACGCCATAATTGGCAAACGTGGTTCCATCAGTGCCTGTGTCCATGCCGCCGCCGGTGATGACGACGGCGGAAGGGTTGCTCTCATTTATCATGAACATGGGGGCCGCGCCCGATGCTTGGAATGTTATTGCGAAAAGACCGGCAGCCAAAATCAACACCGCCAAGCATGAACCGTGGATACGATTTTTCATATTTTTTCCTTTTAATTGTAATGAATTGGATTATTCCGGCGGCGGAAAAGCAGCAGGCTTAAGGCGCCGAGACCGGCCAGCGCCAGCGCGGTCGGTTCGGGAACGGGCTGGATCATCAAGGTGACGGAAGAAGCGTCAAAAGCCGCACCGTAATACCCAAGCCAGCCGAGCGTATCTTTACCGCCGTCCTCGAAGACAATATAGCGGACGCCGGAACCGTAGTTTTGCAGGCTGCCCGTGACGTCTGTCCATCCGGCCGAAGGGGCAATGGTCAGCGGACTGCTTTGGCTGCCCTGCGACCACGAGGCAATGACGTTGTGACTGGCATTCTCCAACTGGACGTTCATGAAGTAATCACCGGTGGCAAAATAACCATGCACCCAGTCGGAAATCGAGATGGTTGGCGCGCTGTCCAGTTGGGCGGTTGTGAATCCGTCCGCCAGCAAGTCAATCGTTTGCGACCGGACATCCCAGCCATAGGACGTCATGAATGCATTTGATGAACCGGTCATCGCGCCGCCGTAATCGGTGCCGACATGCCAGCCATTGCCGCCACTCGCCACGGCGGTCCAGCCCGACATGTTTCCAGTCTGGCCGTTGGCATTTTGCAGTAGGTTCGTGCTTAGTTGTGCCCGCGCGGTGATGGCGGTGACGGCGGCAACGAGCGCCATCAAGAGCGGGTGTTTGATGAGATTTGTCTTCATGTATTCAACCCGTGTTTTGTTCGTTGCAGCTATTATTGTAGCTATTTGCCTGATTCCGGCGTCGGAACCGCAACAGGCTTAAACCGCCCAGACCGGCCAGCGCCAGTGTCGAGGGTTCGGGAACGGGAACCGTGTTGATTGAAACAGAGGCGTGTTGTCCGTTCCGATGTTGTCTAGATAAGACGGCGAATCGGTGGTGAACCCGAAGTAAAGGTCGTCCAGCCCAAAGTCGTTGCCAAGCCAAACCCAACGTAAATCCAAGAATTCTCTTTTCCATGACCATCACCGGTTGTTTTTCCTGCCCGAATTAAGCATATTTGATGCCGTAGGCGGGTTGCCTGTTAAATGATAATTTTTACAGCGATGATTCGCTGCGGGTTACCATCCTCAGGCGGGACCGGTACAGGCGGTTGCACATTTATAAGTGCTTTCGTCCGGCCACGGATTGTTCCGCCCAGGTCTGCCCTTTCGTCCCGGGATGCCCCCGCACAAGTGGCAAATAAAATTCTCCGCCGGTTGGTGCATGGCCTGCTGCAAATTCCAAGACATGACAACGGAATCTCATAATCCCGTTGGCGGCCATGCGGTAACGCATGCCGCCGGTTTTACGACGCGAAAATTTCTGAATATTTTTGTGGCGTATTTGTTTTGCTCTGCTACATTCCCGCGCCCTTGACGAACCGAAATTGATTATTGATTTGTGACCATAAAGAAAAAAACAAACGACAAAGCACCGATGTCCGCCACGGCGGCAATTCTTGGCCGGCCGGTGTTGAAGGCCAAAATCACCGCCGACCCGAAGAAGGTCAAAGCCGAGTGGCAGAAGTATTGCCAGCGGCTGATGGAATTACGCGAGCAACTGCTCCGGCAGATGAACGGCCTGGCCAAGGAGTCCGCCCAGGAACTTCCCGGTTACAGCCTGCACATGGCTGATTCCGGCACGGATAACTTCGACCGCGACTTCGCGTTGAGCCTGTTGTCGTCCGATCAGGACGCGGTTTATGAAATCGAGGAAGCGCTGAAACGCATCGAGAAAAAAACCTACGGCGTCTGTGAATTGACCGGCAAGTCGATCCCCAAGGCGCGCCTGGAAGCGATTCCGTGGACGCGGTTCACCGTCGAAGCGCAGGCGCAGTTGGAACGGGAGGGCGCGTTGCGTTCGCGCCGGATCGGCCAGCTGGGAACCGTGGACAGCGCCGGCGCCACGGAAGTGGAAAACGAAGAAGACGAGCCGGAGGAAAAGGTCAAGGAGAAGGAATAATTTATGCCGCGCGAACTCATCACCATTGAATGCACCGAAGCGCGCAAGGAAGGCAAATCGCCCTCGCGTTACACCACCACCCGCAATAAAAAATTGAAGACGGAGAAGCTGGAGATCCGAAAGTATAATCCGGCGCTCCGCCGCCATACGCTTCA
>JBEKSU010000092.1:0-12692 GCA_049516755.1 Verrucomicrobiota bacterium
CCCGTCCCTTTTCTTGCGGGGCGAAGACACCCCAAGAGCCTTGCAATGAATCTGGAAATGCCGCCTTTAATTCTTCAAAAGTTGTTTTGGGTTTGTCTTGAAGATATGCCCTGACAACCGCGAGAACCAGTCGGCTCTTCGCAAGTGCTTCGCCACCGAAATTATATTTTGTGTAATCCTTCTGGCGGGCCTCCCTACGTTGCTCTGCTTGGGCACGGAGCTTAACTTGATAATCGCCGGCATCTGGCAGGGGAATAATTTGTTGAACATCCAACAAGATTTGGCCACCACTACGATATGGTTTTAAGCGAACACACCGAATATCCAAGTCGCGTTCATTTAACCAGAGAACGCTAGTTGTGAGTTCTTGAGAAAATTCAGCGGCGGCGAGAACAATCCGGACATCGTTTGCGAATTGGTCAGCGCGCGGTTCTTGCCATCCTAAAAAAACAAGCAATTCCCGTCTCGCATTCTTGGTCTGCTGTGTCTTGCGAAGAAAATCTTCGTAAATCTGGACAGCTTTGTCGAATGTGAGAGTAGAAAGCATGGCTGCATAACGAACAGCTTGGAGTTCCATGTAACTGCCCGAATCATTTCGTTTCAATTCGACGACCACTAGGTTTGCTTGGTCGTCAACGCCGAGCAAATCCACCCGCGATTTGGTGTCTTCCCAATCGGAAAATTCTTCTGCAATGACAAGCGTTCTTGGGGAAATGATGTCAATTCTTTCTCGAAGCATTCGCTGCAAGTCTCTTCGCTCCAAAATTCCTTCCACTTCAAAACTGGTAGATTGGATTGCGGCCAAAGATCTATTTTCAATTTTGTAGATCGCCATATTTACCCTCCCAGCGTGCTCAGATCGCCCATGTCGCCCTTGTTGAAATCCACGTATTCCTCCGTCAAATCAGCGGCATACATCACCGCGCCGGACCGGCCGAGATTCAGGTTGATGTGCAAATCAAATTCCTTTGGCGACACGGCGGCGCAGAGCTGTTTGAACGTCGCCTTCGTCGGTTGGCCGCGTTTCAGGCTCCATAAAACTTGTTTGTTGCCAGACTTGCTGTAACCGATGTCCACTTTCCCTTCGACGATGTTTGCCGGCGAATAACCAAGCGCGCAGATAATCCGGCCCCAGTTCGGGTCGCCGCCATGCCAGCTCGTTTTGACCAGCGGACTGTTCGCCACCGCGCGCGCCGCGGCATCGGCATCCGCCACCGTCCTCGCCCCGTTCACGCGCACCGTTACGACGCGATGCACGCCTTCGCCGTCCCGCACAATCATTTTCGCCAGCTCCAGGCAGACGTGATTCAGCGCGGCTTGAAACGTTCGATGTTGAATGTTGAATGTTGAATGTTGAATGTTTTTATTCCCCGCCAGCCCATTCGCCAGCACCAGCACCGTGTCATTCGTGCTCATGTCGCCGTCCACGGTAATGCGGTTGAAGCTCTGCGCAACGGCTTCCCGCAGGGCGGCCTGTAAAACCCTGGCCTCGATGGCGGCGTCGGTGGTGATGAAACAAAGCATCGTCGCGTGCAGCGCGGCTGGCCGGGCGCCGGTGGCGCTCATGCCGGGTTGAATCATGCCCGCGCCTTTGCAGATGCCGCCGATGCGGACGGTTTTTCCGCCGAGCTTGAATTCAACCGCGATTTGCTTGGGCCGCGTGTCGCTGGTCATGATGGCTTCGACGGCGTGGGCCGCGTGTGCGTGCGTCGAGCCCAGTTCGATGCAGGACTCGATGATTCCCGCGCGAACATTGTCCATCGGCAGCGTGACGCCAATGCGCCCCGTCGAGCCGACCAGAACCGAGCCTTTCGGAAAATTCAACGCGCGCTCGGCATAGCGGACCATCTCCTGTGCGTCCCGCAAACCTTGTTTGCCGGTGCAGGCGTTGGCGTTGCCGGAATTGACGACGATGGCCCGGGCGGTTCCTTGCTTGACGCGCTCAACACAAACCTTCACCGGCGCGGCGCAAACCTGGTTGGTCGTGAACATGCCGGCAACCGTCGCCGGCACTTCGGACACGATCAGCGCGAGGTCGCGCTTCTGCCCCTTGTTCGAGCCTTTGCCGGTGCCGAGGCGTTTGATGTCGCAAAACACGCCGCTGGCGAGAAAACCCCGCGGCGCGACAATGGAACCTGAAATTGTTTTGAACGGATTTTTGCTCATTGTTCGGCGGAGAATTTGCGGGCTGCGCAAATAATTTTCAACACGAAAGCCGACAATGGTAGCGCAGGCGTCCCGCCTGCCCGCGCTGAATCGGAATGGTAGCGCAGGCGTCCCGCCTGCCCGCGCTGAATCGGGTGCGTGATAGTATTGATTCGCATACTTTTGCTGACGTGCTCGCTGTGCAGGCGAGACGCCTGCGCTACTTTTTTACCGCATCAATTTCCAGCCGCACCATGCGGACGTGAACGCGCCCGTCCGCATCAGGTGGATGTTTGGCCACATAACGGTCCGTGACAGCGCTGATGAATTCCTCGCACAAATCCTCCGGCACGCGCTGGATGTAAGGCAGCCAGGTCGTGCGCAGCCACGCGGCAAAACGGTCGCGCCCTTGATAAACGGCATCCTTGGGCGACAACCTGATACGGTGCGTTTTGAAGCCAAAACGCGGCAGCC
This sequence comes from Verrucomicrobiota bacterium, assembly GCA_049516755.1. Classification (GTDB taxonomy): domain Bacteria; phylum Verrucomicrobiota; class Verrucomicrobiia; order Limisphaerales; family UBA11358; genus UBA11358. The sequence continues at coordinate 2,620 of JBEKSU010000092.1, forward strand.
ACCTTTCGTACTCCGCCGGACTGTGAAAGAAATACGGTTTTCCCATCTTCCGGAAAAATATGCACCATTGCTTGAGCCGCATCTCCGGCCGCAAAGCCACAAAAACGTCTTGCGCGTTGCCCTTGCCGCCACACGACACCGCCAGGCGTCCGCCCGGTCGCAGGCAGGCCGCCGCGCCGCGCAGAAATGCCGGATGATCGGCCACCCAATGCAGCACCGAACTGGAAAAGACAACGTCGAACCGCCGCGCCAGGCGAATGTTGCGCGCATCCATGACCTGAAACTCCAGATTCGGATGTTTGCCTGAAGGAAAAGTCTTTCGAGCAAAACGGATCATTTCCGGCGAAGTGTCAATACCGGTGACCGAACCCTTCGGCACGGCGCGGACCAGCTCGGCGGTCACCCTGCCGTCGCCGCAGCCGACATCGAGAACGTGCTCATTGCCACGCAGTTGAAGTTGTGCGATGAGTTCGCGCGCCCAGATTTGTTGCGCGGCAGAATTCGCGGCGTAATCAGCCGCGTTCCAATGCAAATCCTTTTTTAACTTTGTAGCAGCCGAGGTCACGAGGCTCATCATTTTCGATTTACGATATACGATTTACGCGGTCCGGGTGAGTTTTGGTGCGATTCGTAAATCGTAAATCAAATATCGTAAATTCAAACCAATCCCGCCGTTTCCGGAAAACCGCAGATGAGATTCATGCTCTGGATGGCCTGGCCGCTCGCGCCCTTGATCAGATTGTCCTCGGCGCTCATCACAATGAGCCGGCCCGTGCGCGGGTCGAGCCGCCACGCGATTTCGATGACGTTGGTGCCGGCGACATTTTTGGTGTCGGGCAGCGCCTTGCCTTCGAGCAGATGCACGAAAGGTTCGCCGCCGTAGGCCTCCCGGTAACAGGCTGTTATTATTTGGTTCAACGCATACATATCCGCCTCGTTGGAAATCGGCCTTTCCGGCGTGAGATAGAGCGTCGTCAAAATGCCCCGGTTCACCGGGATCAAATGCGGCGTGAACTGGATGATGACCCTGGTTCCGGCGGCGAACGAAAGTTGTTCCTCGATTTCCGACAAATGCCGGTGCTTGGGCACGCTGTAGGGCCGAACGCTTTCGTTGCATTCGCAAAACAGGTAATCCAGCTCGGCCTTGCGGCCCGCGCCGCTCACGCCGCTGAGCGAATCGGCGATGATGCCGGCCGGCTTGACCAACTCCGCCTGCAACAACGGCATCGCCGGCAGCAGAATGCTCGTCGGATAACAGCCCGGGGATGCCACGAGCACTGATTTCCTGATTTCCTCGCGGTAGATTTCCGGCAGACCATACACCGATTTTCCAAGCAAATCCGGAGCGGGATGGTCGTGCGCGTAAAATTCCCGGTAAACCTCGGCGCTCTTGAGCCGGAAATCGGCGCTGAGGTCAATTACGATGCGGCCCGCATCGAGCAATGGCACGGCAAATTCGGCGGCAACGCCATGCGGCAAGGCGAGAAACACCACGTCGGCCTGCTTTGCGAGCGATTCGGTGTCCGGCTCGGTGAAACACAATGTTTTGGCATGCGAGTGGCACGCGAATTTGGGGAAAACCTGCGCGAGCGTCTGCCCGGCGTACTGGCGCGAGGTCGCGGCCACCAATTCCACGTGGGGATGGTTCAACAGCAACCGGACGAGTTCCTCGCCGGAGTAACCGGAGGCGCCGACGATGGCGATTCTTTTTAAGTTCATATGCTGTTCTTTTACCGCAAAGACGCAAAGACGCAGAGGAAAAAATGCACGCCGTTGGAGTTCACGCTTCAGCGTGCCCCCGGACAAGCTAAAGCTTGAACTCCAACAAAAAACCCCGCCGGATTGAACCAGCGGGGCTTGGAAATTTCCAGTGCGATCAACGTTTCGAGAATTGGAACCGTTTGCGCGCGCCCGGCTGGCCGTATTTCTTGCGCTCTTTCATGCGCGAATCGCGCGTCAACAAGCCTTCGGCCTTCAACGCACCCCGCAGGGTCGCGTCAAATTGCAGCAGGGCGCGGGCGATGCCGTGCCGCACCGCGCCGGCCTGGCCGTTGGGCCCGCCGCCGGTGACGTTGATGCGGGCGTTGAATTTTTCCGCCGTACCGGTGACGGTCAGCGGCAGCGTCGCGGTCGCGCGCAGCGTTTCCAGCGGGAAATAACTTTCAAACTGGCGGCCGTTGACGGTGATTTTGCCACTACCGGTCGCGAGCCGGACGCGCGCGATGGCGGTCTTGCGCCGTCCCGTGCCGAGGTATTCGGGAATTTTGGTTTCAGCCATCTGTCAGTTAAGGTTGAGGGTTGGGAGAATCAATCCGCGGCTTTGAGCGCTTCCGGCTTTTGGGCGGCGTGCGGATGTTTCGCGCCTTTGAAAACCTTCAGCTTGGTCAGCAACACGCTGCCGAGCCGGTTTTTCGGAATCATGCCCTTGACCGCGTGCAGGATGAGCTTTTCCGGATGCTTCGCGCGGATTTGTTCGACGGTCCGATATTTTTCGCCGCCTTTCCAGCCGGAATAGGTCATATATTCCTTGGCCGTTTCCTTCTTGCCGGTGAGCCGGACTTTTTCGGCGTTGATGACCACGACAAAATCTCCGGCGTCGAGGTGGGGCGTAAAGACGGGTTTGTTTTTGCCGCGTAAAATATCGGCAACCTGGACGGCCAGCCGGCCGAGCACCGCGCCGTCGGCATCAATGATGTGCCACTTGCGCTGGTCTAAATTCACTTTTGGCAGATACGTTTTCATCTTAAAACTGAGCAAAGGAACGTGAAATTTATCAAACCCGCAGGTGAAGTCAACAAGGCATTTTAAACTGTTTCAGCCGGCTGTGGAACCGGCGAGGTTTGCTTGACTTCCGCTGGCCGGCACTTCATTAAACAGGCTCAAAACGAGCTGAAATTCCCCGCATGAATTTGTTTCGCCGCCGTAGCGTAGCCGATCTGCAAGCCGAGGTGTTGATGGATAAACGCCTCAAACGGGCGTTGGGGCCGGTGAATCTGACTGCACTGGGAATCGGCGCCGTCATCGGCGCGGGCATCTTCGTCCTCACCGGGCAGGCCGCCGCGAAATACGCGGGGCCGGCCATTGTTTTTTCCTTCGTGCTGGCCGGGCTGGCCTGCGCGTTCGCCGGACTGTGTTACGCCGAGTTTTCGGCCATGATCCCCATTTCGGGATCGGCCTACACCTACGGCTATGCGACCCTCGGCGAATTTGTCGCGTGGATCATCGGCTGGGATTTGATTCTCGAATATTTGTTCGCCGCCTCCACGGTCGCGGTAGGCTGGTCGGGGTATGTGGTGTCCTTTCTCAAGGAACTGGGGATTGTCATCCCGTCCGCCTTCACTTCCGCGCCTTACAATCATGTGACCCCGGCCGACGCGCAGTGGTGGAACATCTGGCGGCTGTTCACCGACGGCTGGGTCAGCACCGGCGCCGTGCTGAACGTCCCGGCCATGTTGATCGTCGGATGCATCACGTTTTTGCTCGTGCTCGGCATCAAGGAATCCGCCACGTTCAACAACGTCATCGTGGCGATAAAAATGTCGGTGATTTTGACGTTCATTGCCGTTGGCGTTGCCTACATCAACCGGAACAACTGGCATCCGTTCATCCCGCCGTCGCTCGGCCCCGGCGCGTTTGGTTGGGACGGCGTGGTGCGCGGAGCGGGTGTGATATTTTTTGCCTATATCGGTTTTGACGCCGTGTCCACCGCCGCGCAGGAAGCCAAAAATCCGCAACGCGACATGCCCATAGGCATCCTGGGTTCGCTCGCCATCTGCACCGTGCTTTATATCGCCGTGGCGCTTGTGCTGACCGGCGTGGTCAACTACACGCAACTCAACGACCCCGCGCCCATTGCCGTCGCCATCAACGCGCTTGGCCCGAAACTCGTGTGGTTGCGCGTGGTGGTCAAAGTTGGCGCGATTGCCGGATTGTCTTCCGTCATCCTCGTCATGTTGCTCGGCCAGCCGCGGATTTTTTACACGATGTCCAAGGATGGCCTGCTGCCGCCGGTGTTCAGCGCGGTGCATCCGAAATTCCGCACGCCCTGGGTCGCCCAGATCCTCACCGGCGCGGTCGCCATGCTGGTTGCGGGTTTGTTCCCCATCGGCCTGCTGGGCGAACTGGTGTCCATCGGCACGCTGCTCGCCTTTGCCATTGTCTGCGCCGGCGTGTTCGTCCTGCGCTACACCGACCCGGAAATTCCCCGGCCATTTCGCACGCCAGCGTTCTGGCTGGTCGCGCCGCTGGGCGTCCTGACTTGCGGTTATCTGATGTATAAACTGCCGCACGACACCTGGGCGCGGCTCATCGTGTGGATGGTCATCGGCTTCGTCATCTATTTTGGCTACAGCCGCCGCCACTCCAAGCTGGAGCGGCCGGCAGCTCCAACCGTGCCGGAGTGAGATTCATCGGGCGATTGCACGCGTGGTTTGGAGTTCCGCCTTTAGGCGGTGGAGTTTGTCCGAACCGCGTAAACGCGGAACTCCAAACAGCCGGCAGGTCGAGACACGCCCCGGCTTCAGTCCCCCGAAGAATAATCATTTGACAAGCGGCTGATTCATACCTACCGTTCGGTAGGTTTATGTCCAAGCACGGCCTCGAAACCAGGCGGCTGATCCTCCGGGCGGCGCTCAAGCGCTTCGCCAACGGCGGGTACGCGGCCACCTCCGTCCAGCAGATCGTCGGCGACGCGAAGGTGTCCAAGCCGGCGTTGTATTATCATTTCCGCGACAAGGCCGACCTGTTCCAGGCGCTGGTCAGCGAGGCGCACGACGAGCGATTTCAGGTCGTGCAGCAGGCTGCGGCCCGCAAATCGGACGTTCGCGGACAATTGATAGAAATTCTCGCGGCGCTGTTCGATTACTTTTACAAAAACCGGGATCTGACGCGCATCGCCTTTGCCACGGCCTTTGCCGCCCCGGGCGAAGTGCCGCCGGACCTGCGTTATCTCGACCGCTGCCAGCGCAACCTCGAATTCATCCGTTCGCTCATCCAGCGGGCGCAGACGGCCGGCGAGCTGGGCGACCGGTTTGACCGCCGGGATCTGGCGTACGGTTTTTACGGCCTGGCGCACTTTTTTATCGCGTCACATTTGTTGATGCCGGATTACCGCCTGAACCGCCGGTCGGCCGAGCGCATCGTGGATTTGTTCCTGGCCGGCGCGGGCGCCAAGAAGAAGCAGCGGGCTTCAATTTCAAGGAGAGCAAAAGCATGAAACGAAAAATCATCGTTGCCATCGTCATCGTGCTGGCCATTGTTGCGGTGCTGGCCGGCGTCAAGACGTGGCAGATCCGCACGCTCATCGCCGCCGGCCAGGCGTTCGCACCGCCGCCGGAAACGATTTCCGCCGCGGTGGCGCACGAGGAAAAATGGCCGGACACGCTGACGGCGATCGGCTCGATCAACGCGGTGCAGGGCGTGACCGTCTCGCCCGAAATCGCCGGGACGGTGAGCGAAATCGCCTTCGAATCCGGCGCGGTCGTGGCCAAGGGCGACCTGCTGGTGCGGCTGGACACATCGTCGGAGGAGGCCCAATTGCGGGGCGCTGAAGCCCAGGTGGATCTGGCGCGGCTCAATGCCGAACGTGACCGCCAGCTGCGCGCGAACAACACCGTGTCCCAATCTGAACTGGACACGGCGGAGGCGGCTTTGAAACAGGAACAAGCGAATGCCGACAACATCCGCGCAACGATTGAAAAGAAGACCATCCGGGCGCCGTTCGCCGGGCAATTGGGCATCCGGCTGGTCAATCTCGGCGAGTTGCTGGACGCGGGCAAACCGATTGTTTCTTTGCAGGCGTTGTCGCCGGTTTTTTCCGATTTTTCCCTGCCCCAGCAGGATCTGGCGCGGCTCAAAACCGGGCTGGCGGTGCGGGTCACCTCGGACAGCTACCCCGGCCGGTCGTTTGACGGCACGTTGACGGCGATCAATCCCGACCTGGATGCGATGACGCGCAGCGTGCGGCTGCAGGCCACGTTTGAAAACGCCGAAAAACAGTTGCACCCGGGGATGTTCGTGCGCGTCGAGGTGGTTTTCCCGGAAGAGCAAACGGTGCTGGCGATTCCCGCGACGGCCATTCTGAGCGCGCCGTATGGTGATTCGGTTTACGTGATTGAGTCGCACCCGGGCAAGAACGGCGGAAAACCGGAAACCGTCGTCACCCAGAAATTTGTCCGTACTGGCCGGTCCCGGGGCGATTTCATCAGCGTGGAAACGGGTTTGAAGGCCGGCGACCGCGTGGTGAGCGCGGGCGTGTTCAAGCTCCGCAACGGCATGTCCGTGCAGGAAAACAACGACCTGGTGCCCAAGGCTGTCGAAAAACCCAGCCCCTCGGACAGCTAAGTCATGAAACGAACATTCAACATGCAACATGCAACATCGAACAGCCACTGTTTGGCGGGTGGATGTGACCCCATCATTGGATGTTGGGCGTTCGAGGTTGGTTGTTCGATGTTTTCCAATCCAAAAGAATGAAGTCCTTCACCGACCTGTTTATCCGGCGACCGGTGCTTGCCCTGGTGGTGAGCCTGGTGATTTTGATCGCCGGGTTCCAGGCCATCCGCTCGCTCAACGTCCGCCAATACCCGCACAGCGAAAACGCCACCGTCACCGTCACCACCGCTTACATTGGCGCCAGCGCCGAACTGGTGCGCGGTTTCATCACCCAGCCGCTGGAACGCGCCATCGCCGCCGCCGACGGCATTGAATACCTGCAATCGAGCAGCGCGCTGGGCCTGTCCACCATCACCGCCCGGCTCAAGCTGAATTACGACGCCAACAAGGCGCTCTCCGAAATCAGCTCCAAGGTGAACCAGGTCCGCAACGACCTGCCGCCGGAGGCCGAGGTGCCCGTCATCAACATCGAATCCGCCGATTCGCAGTTCGCCTCCTGTTATCTGCGCTTCAACTCGAACATCCTGGAGCCCAACCAGATCACCGATTACCTCGTCCGCATCGTGCAACCCCGCCTTTCCGCCATCGAAGGCGTGCAGCGCGCGGACATCCTGGGCGGACGCGTTTTCGCCATGCGCATCTGGCTCAAGCCCGATCGTCTGGCGGCATTCAACATCAGCCCGAACCAGATCCGCCTGGCGCTGGCCAACAATAATTTTCTTTCCGCCGTCGGCCGCACCAAGGGTTCGCTGATCCAGGTCAACCTCACCGCCAACACCAACCTCCGCTCCGTCGAGGAATTCCGCAATCTCGTCATCCGCCAGTCCGGCGACCAGCTGGTCCGGCTGAGCGACGTGGCCGACGTGGAGCTGGGTGCGGAGGACTACGACTCGGAAGTGCGGTTTGACGGCCAGAAGGCGGTCTTCATGGGCATCTGGGTTTTGCCCAATGCCAACTCGCTCGACGTCGTCAAGCGGGTCAAGGCTGAAATGCAATCCATTGACAAGGAGCTGCCCACCGGACTCACCGGCGGCATTGCGTATGACGCCACGAAATACATCGGCGACGCCATTCACGAAGTGGTCCGCACGTTGATCGTCACGCTCATCATCGTCGCCGTCGTCATTTTCCTGTTCCTCGGCTCGTTGCGGTCGGTGCTCATCCCGCTGGTGGCCATACCCGTTTCGCTGATCGGCGCTGTGTTTCTGATGCAGATTTTTGGCTTCACGCTCAACCTCCTGACCCTGCTGGCCATTGTGCTGGCCGTCGGGCTGGTGGTGGACGACGCGATTGTTGTCGTCGAAAATGTGGAGCGCCACGTTCGCGAAGGCAAAACCCCGGTGGATGCGGCGCTGCTGGGCGCGCGCGAACTGGTTGGCCCGGTGATTGCCATGACCATCACGCTGGCGGCGGTTTATGCGCCGATCGCGTTTCAAGGCGGGCTGACGGGTTCCCTGTTCCGCGAATTCGCCCTCACGCTGGCCGGCGCGGTGCTCATCTCGGGCATCGTCGCGCTGACCCTGTCGCCGGTGATGTCTTCCAAATTGCTGGATGCCGGACGCGAGGAGCACGGGCTCGCCGGCCGCATCAACCACGATTTCGACCGTTTCCGCAAATTTTACGGACGCGTGCTGGACGCCACATTGTCGGTCCGCCCGCTGGTTTACACCGTCTGGATCACGCTGAGCTTGCTGACGATTCCATTGTTCATGATGTCATCCAAGGAACTTGCGCCGACGGAGGACCAGGGCTTCATGATGGGCATCGTCGAAGCCCCGGCGGATGCGACGATTGACCAGACGACGTTTTACACCGACGCGCTGGCCCGGGAGCTCGACAAAGTTCCCGAAAAGGATCAGATGTTCCAAATCACGTTCCCCGACAACGGATTCTGCGGCGTGGTGCTCAAGCCGTGGGGCGAACGGAAACGAACCGTGTTCCAGATCATGCCGGAGGTTCAGGCCCTGGCCGGTCACATACCCGGAATCCGGACGACCATCGTCGCGCCGCCCGCGCTGCCCGGCGGCGGAAATTTCCCGGTGGAATTCGTCCTCTCCTCGACCGCCGAACCGGAGCAGATCCTGGGTTTCGCCCGGCAGTTGCAGCAAACCGCCGCCACCAACGGCATGTTCGCGTTTCCACCCATCATTGACCTCAAGATTGACCAGCCGGAGGTCGAACTGGTTTTGGACCGCGACAAGGTGTCCGCGCTCGGACTCGACATGGCAACGGTGGGCTCCGATCTCGCGGCGCTGGTGGGCGGCAATTATGTGAACCGCTTCGATTTTGCCGGTCGCAGTTACAAGGTCATCCCGCAGCTCAAACGCATCGAGCGCCTGACCGCCGGCCAGTTGGAGAATAATTATGTGCAGGGACCAAACGGGAAGCTGATTCCGGTGAGCACGTTTGCCACGTTGCAAAAGAAAACCACGCCGCGCGCTCTCAACCGGTTTCAGCAGCTGAACTCCGTCACCATCAGCGGCGTGGCCATCCGCCCGCTGGACGAAGCATTGAAATTTCTGGAAGCCCAATCAGCCAGGATTCTGCCGAAGGGTTACAAACTGGACTACACCGGGGAATCCAGACAATTGCGCACCGAGGGCAACAAATTCCTGTCCGCCTTCACGCTCGCGTTGGTTTTGATCTTTCTGGTGCTGGCCGCCCAGTTCAACAGCTTCCGCGACCCGCTCATCATTTTGCTGGGTTCGGTGCCGCTGGCCATGTTTGGCGCGTTGATGTTCTGTTTCCTTAAAATGCCGAACCCCAACATCCCGTTTTGGACCAACGGCTGGACGACCACGCTGAACATTTATTCCCAGGTCGGGCTGGTGACGCTGGTCGGGTTGATTTCCAAAAACGGCATCCTCATCGTGCAGTTCGCCAACGAACTCCAGCGCCAGGGCCGGACCAAAATCCAGGCCATCCGTGAGGCCGCCATGCTGCGGTTGCGGCCCGTGTTGATGACCAGCGTGGCCACCGTGGCCGGCAATATCCCGCTCACGCTGGTCTCCGGCGCCGGCGCGGCGGCGCGCAACTCCATCGGCATCGTGCTCGTCTCGGGCATGACCATCGGCACCCTGTTCACGCTGCTGGTGATCCCCTCCATCTACGTTTTGATCGCCAAACAGCACGCCGGTGAAAGGCTCACGCCAAAAACATGAGAACTTTTGTTTTTTTAATTGGCGGGTGCGCCGCTGCCGCGACGCACGGCGGCGCAGCAGCACCGCCCTACCAGTAATTTAAAAATGTTATGAACGAAAATCCATCCTCCGCCAGTCCGCCGTCAGCCGTTCCCAAGGGCAACGGCGCAAAACTGGCCCGACTGAATTCGCCGCTGTTCCTCTGGCCGGCGACGGCGGCGCTCGCCGTGCTGTTGTATTTTGCGCTGCTTTATCTCAACAATTTTTTGACGCACGAATCCACCGACGACGCGTTCATCGAGGCCCACGTCGTGTCCGTCGCGCCCAGGGTTGCCGGCCAGGTCCTGGCGGTACACGTACTGGACAATCAACTCGTCCACTCGAACGACCTGCTCGTGGAAATTGACCCGGCAGTTTACGCCATCGCCGACGCCCAAAAGAAAACTTCCGCCGAGGCGCAATTGGCCAATTACAAGGCCTATCTCGCCGGTTACGAGTTGATGCGCACCAAGGTGACCACCGCCGAAGCCGCCGCTGATC
>JBEKSU010000093.1:0-12467 GCA_049516755.1 Verrucomicrobiota bacterium
TAATTTCCGGCCCGATTGAGTTGCACATTGGTCAACGTGAGCGAGGCGTTTGTCGCCCAGTAAATGTCTCCTCCATTGAAACTCCATTGGTAAGCAAACGGCCGGGACCCTGAGACCATGATCGTAAATGTCGCGGTGTTGCTCAGGGCGATGGTCTGGCTTTGCGGCTGTGTCGTAATCACAGGAGGATTGGTATTAATAATGAACAGCGGTGTGAGCGGCGGCAGCTTGGTTGGATTGAGATAGTTCGTATCAAATGCCCAATTGCGCGTAGGGACGCCGTAGTAGGCTCCGGGCATCTGCCAGTAATTCGTCGCATATTGGCTGGGGAACAAAACGACAATTGAGCCGTTGTACCAAAGGGTGGAACTGCCCCAGTCTTCTTCCAAACGCAGGAAGTTTTCCACGCCGCCGCTGTAGCAGCCGCCAGAGGGGGCGCCGGGGAAATTGGTGGATTGGACGATGCCCTCGAGACAGGCGGCGTTGATGGTGGTGTAGCTGGCAGCGGGGCGAGAGGCATAGCTGCCACCGATGGCGTAAGCGCCTATGTTATCCTGCCAACTGCTGGAAAGGACGGTGATGGAATCGGCCAACAACGCGGCGGGGTAGGTGTAGGCGGTGTTGTGTGTCGCGGCGGATGCATTGGTTGCGCTGCCAACGATTTGGACGTTGTAATTGCCTTCGACATAGAGCGGCATCGGCGTGGCAAGGGTGAGACCCGCAGATGGCAACTGCTGCCCGTTGACGGCCCGAACGGACGGCAGTCGAGTCGAGGTGAGAGGAACGAAGTTATAAACGTAAATGCTGTTAATGTTGTGACCTTTGCTGGCGGTATTTTGGACGTTATAATTATTCCCCCCCAGTGCAGCATTGTTTGTGAACCAGGCGCAGAGCCTGGCTACATCAATCTGAATGGCATTATTTGTTTTGCCTTCGCGGAAATCGTAAAAGGTAACGTTGGTCGCGTAGGAATAACACATATTGGTTACCCATATGGTGTTGGTTGTGATTTTATGGGTGATTGCATTAGTGCTGTAAACAATGTTGGTAAAAATATTTCCAATCGCATCGGGCAAGACCGTTTGAAAAGTAGTGGCATTGAATTGGTTTTGGTAAACGACGGTGATATTGGTGCCATTGGTGGCAGCACTGGCGGTGTTGGAGATGATGAGATCGGCGACATTGAAAACATAAATCAAGCCGTTGGTTGTGTAGGCGGCCGAAGTTCCCGGGGCATAGGCCGGTGGTGGCGGCTGGAGGATGGCTTCAATATTGGTGGCGTAGTTATTGGTAATGCCGTTGGCGCCGATGGACAGGACGATTGGGGAAACATGGGAAAGTGGCCGGCCGCCGTTGTCGGTAAAACTACATATTGGCGTCTTCGGAGATGTGGAGATGTTGACTGTTTGGCATCCATTTGTATCCCAATGAAAATTATAGGTTCCGGCGCAGGCTACGGTATCCTGAAATGTCACCTGCCCGGACGGATAAATCCAGATGTTCCCGTTGCTGAAGGTCTTACCGCCAATGGTCAATGCCGAGTCAGGGTTGATGTCCAAATCCACATTGTAAAAGATGGCGAATTGGAAAAGCGGGACATTCGCTCCTATCCCGTATAACTGGGCAAAAGCATTTGGAACCAACAGCGCCGGCAACAGACCGGCCATCAGAAAAAATACCGGTGGCCGCTTCGACTTGTGAAAGAAGAAGGAAAATCGACCGCAACGTTGCAAAAAAAAACAGCCCAAGAACAACCAATCTGAATCTCATATCTGCCGGAATATAGCTATCCTTATGCCAAATCAAAGACATGTAAACACCGCTCCACCAAGCAGTCAGATAAAACGCAGACTGGCGGATCGTGTTCTAACCGGACTTTCCCCGCACCCGGCTGGCAAAATGATCATGCAGGTGACGGCGCGATTGTGCAGGCCACAGGCGATGAATTCGCTGGCTGGTTTGTTCAATCTGGCGGGTGTGCCGCGGCCACGGCACGCGGCGGCGCAGCAGCACCACCCGGCCAAATTATTTCGGCAGCAAATCGGCAACCAGCGCGCGCTCTTCCTTCAATTCATTTTCGGTCGCGGCGATTTTTGATTTGCTGAAATCGTTGAGCGGAACGTTTTGGACGATTTCCCATTTCGAGCCGTTGCTGCGAATCGGGTAGCTGAAGATCAAACCTTTCCCGATGCCGTAGCTGCCGTCGGAATGCACGGCCACGCTGAACCAGTCGCCGGCGGGCGTCGGGTGCGTGAGTTTGTAAACCGTGTTGACGGCGGCGTTGGCGGCACTGGCGGCGCTGCTCAAACCGCGCGCCTTGATGATGGCCGCCCCGCGCTGCTGAATCGTTGTGATGAATTCACCTTTGAGCCATGCCTCGTCCTTGATGACATTGGGAAGCGGCTGGCCGGAAATCTTCGCGTTGAAGAAATCGGGATACATCGTGGCGCTGTGATTGCCCCAGATGGCGAGGTTGGTGGCGGCGGTGATATCCACGCCCGCCTTTTTAGCGAGCTGCGTTTTGGCGCGGTTTTCATCGAGCGCGGTCATGGCAAAGAAACGGTCCCTCGGCACGCCGGGCGCGTTGTTCGCCGCGATGAGCGAGTTAGTGTTGCAGGGATTGCCGACGACGAGCACCCGGACGTCGCTGGCGGCGTTTTTCGCAATCGCATTGCCCTGGCCGGTGAAAATTTTCCCGTTGATGCCAAGCAAATCCTTTCGTTCCATGCCGGCCTTGCGCGGCACAGCGCCCACGAGCAACGCCCAGTTTACACCCTTGAAACCTTCGTCGAGGTTCGAGGTTGGCACGACGCCCTTGAGCAGCGGGAAGGCGCAATCATCCAACTCCATGCAGACGCCGCCGAGCGCAGCCATGGCCTTTTCGTCGGGAACTTCGATGAGGTGCAGGATGACCGGCTGTTCCGGTCCGAACGCCGCGCCGGAGGCGATGCGGAACAGGAGGGAATAACCGATCTGGCCGGCAGCGCCGGTGATAGCAACGCGAATGGGTGTCGAGCTCATAAATAATTTTTACACGGAGGATTATGTTGAGATGCCCCGCGGCGCGCAAGCGCGGAACGGTTGTAACACTTTCAATTTGTGTGTTCGTCCGACACGTCAAATCGCTCGAAAAGCCTGCCGAGCAACATCACGCCCAGGCCGGCTTCCGCGGCCAGAATGATTGCGGCCGCCAGCGCCGCAAAGGGCACGGCGGCGGCATAACCGAGGGCGAGCTTCAACAGAAACAAAACGCCGAAGAACGCACCAACAGCCGGCAGCAGCGCCACCGCCAGGACCAGCAGCTGTCCCAGCGCAAAAACCAGCCGCTGGCCGGTGGCTTCGATTCCACGCGGGCTGTCCTTGCCGGTTTGAATCCACGACGGAAAGAGCAGCACGGCGGCGTTCGGAATCATCAGCAGGAGCACGTCGAGCAGCGGCAACACAACCGCCGCGCCGAAGGCGATGGACAGCAGGAGGGCGGCATGTTCGCCGGGCAGACAAAAAACGAGACCGGCGCCAATCAGCAACAGCACCCATTGGAACGCCGCCAGCACGACCACCGGCGCAAGGATTTCGCCCAGGGCAATCTGCCAGCCGCGCAGCGGGAAGGTTTTCAGGATGTCCGCCAGCGGCAGGTCGTGACGAAAATCCAGCCGCAGCAATTGCGGTCCCAACAGCAGCGAGTAGCCCAAAGCCGCGGCGATGAGGCAGGCCGCAACGATGAAAATACCATGGCTTTGCGCATCACTGGAAAACATGACGCCGAAAACGACCGCAACCGTGATGACGGAAATCCAGAGGCGGACGGAAAAAACCTGGCGAACGCCGAGGAGATTTTTCCACAACAACGCCGTGGCGGATGGGCCGGTGGCGGCCAGTTTAAACCACGGCCGCCGGGCCTTCTGATTTTTCTTCGCGCCCTGCCAGTTGCCGGCACGCATGGCAGCGACGCGCACGGCCAGTTTTTGCGAGGCCGCCACCGAGGCTTCCTCAAAAGCCACATCGGAATAAATGACCCACAGGTAGTGGAGCAAAAAGAGCAGCAACGCCGGGATCAGCGCGCTGAAAAATTCCGCCGCGTCGGGCGCAAGAAACGGCCGCACCACGAGCCGGAACGGATAAAGCAAATACAACGCGGGACCGGCAGACAAAACCCGTTGCAAGTAATCCCTGATCAAATCGAAGCTCGCGGTGTCAGCAGCGTTTAATTCCGGCATGGTCCTTTTTGCCCAAACCCAGACACTGGCGGTCATTACCACCGCCAGACCGAAAACCAGCAGCCGTCGGAGACGGTTGGAAATGCCGTGGTCCAACAGCATCGTCCGGGCGAACGAGCAGCCGAGAAAATGAAGATTCAACGTCGAGAGGATCAGCCACCAGCCCAGTGCATGAATCCAGACATTGCCGCCAAACCGCCGGGAAATCAGCGTCAAAAACAGGGAGCTGAAAAAAATCCCCAACTGTGACCGGACCAGCTTGTAGTGGACCAGGTTGCGACGGGTGATTGGCGCTGGAAAAAGAAACGCCACTTCGGCTTCGGTGAACGTGAGCGCGGCGCGTTCGTGGGGAATGAGCCACGCCAGCAGCACAATGACGAATAGCGCCAGCGCGCCCGCCAGTTCAAAAAACAGGCGCTGTGCCGGCGAAACCGTCAGGTTCATTGCCGGCCGCCCGCCGAATCCGTGATACAGGTAGCGAAAGAAGTAAAAATAAAAATAAAGGCCGCCCGCGATGGCGCCGACAAGATATTTCGGCTGCTTGAGCCGCTTGAACCGGTAAACCAGCCGGTTGCGGAACGTGTGGTATTGCAGGTAGAGCAGTGCGGAGATCATTGCTCATTTAGCGCGGCGGCGGGACCGCGGGCGCCGTCGCGCCGGGTTCACAGGTGGCGCGGAAGAAAATTTCCTCAAGACTGGCATCGCCGGGCTGCTCGGAAAACTTCCGCGTGATTTCCACCAGCGTGCCATCAATGATCTTGCGCCCGTTTTTCAAAATCAGGATGCGCGAGCAAATTTCCTCGACGAGATGCAGCAGGTGTGAGCTGATGATGATGGCGGCGCCCTCGCGCGCCCGCTTCAAAATGGAATCCTTCATCCGCCGGATGCCGATGGGGTCCAGCCCGGTCAACGGCTCGTCGAAGTAAATCACCCGGGGCGAATGCAGCAGGCCGCAGGCGATGGCGAGTTTTTGCTTCATGCCACGGGATAATTCGCCGGGCAGGGCGTCTTTCTTGTTCGCAATTTCAAGTTCCTCCAGCAATCGGGCACCGATGCCTTCGTAATCAGGCACTTGATATATCCGTGCCACGAAATTCAAGTGCTGCCAGACCGTGAGGTAATCGAACAGGCGCGGTTCGTCGGTGAAAAACGCGAGCTGTTTTTTGGCTTCGATCGCGTCGCGGACAATGTCGTGGCCGCCGACGCGCACGGTGCCGCGGGTGGGGGGAATGATGCCAGCGAGACACCTCAACGTGGTGGTCTTGCCCGCGCCGTTTGGACCGACCAGGCCCATCACTTCGCCGGGCAGTATGGAAAATGCAAGCTCATTCACGGCGACGAATTCGCCGTAAAGTTTGGTGAGGCTTTCGACCTGAACCATGCGTTGGAGCCAGGTTGCTGGTTATCGTTTCTGCGCACCCAACGTATCAGCCGGCCGGTCCAAGCGTAAAGCCCGCAAATTCGCCCGGTTCCCGCCGTTATAATTTTCGAAATTATTTCTTGGCAGATTTTCATATTGGGCGTAGTAACGGACTGTTCTTTGAAAAGGATGAACGTTGTTCATCCGTCATTGCAGTCAAATGTCTGGGAACCCGGTGAAAATCCGGGACGGTTGCGCCACTGTAACGGCTACGAATTCCCAAATGCCACCGAAATGAATCGGGAAGGCGGGAAGGCGGTTTGAGGCCGAAGTCAGGATACCGGTTTGGCTGTGCTCGTCGCGGTCGCTCGGGTGAGCGGCCGACTTCTCCGTCAAAGAGAAGGATGAGGCCAGCCTGTCGAACGGTTTTCGGCAGGATTCGTTGGATGCCTTCATTCTCCGTTTTGCCGGGGTCTGAAGGTTTTTTATTTTCAGGCCCCGCGCTGGTCTCTCAATCGTAAATCCGTTCCGTGAGTTTTTCGCGGAACCAAGTTGAAAGATCAGCCCATGAAAAAAATCCTGTTCGCTTCGCTGGCGCTGGCCGGCGTTTTTCTCGTCTCCAAATCCCCGGCGGTTTCGTTCAACGACATCCAGTGTTGGATCGGTTCCGGCACCAATTGCGCCGGGCTGGTGATTGAATGGAGCACGCCCGAATCCTTCGGCTACACCACGGTTCCCGCGCCGATCGCGGACAAATCGCTCGTTTGGGGCTACCGGTTCAACGGCACGGTCACGGCGGCACAAATGTTCAATGCCATCGTGGCGGCAGACCCGCGCCTTTACGCGGTGGAGAACATTGATCCGCAATTTGGCCTGGGTGTTTACGGCATCGGTTTCCATCTTGGCGGCGGCGGAGATTGCGGAATCACGGACGGCATCACCACCAATTATTTCCCCAACGGTGCGCTGACCAACGCCACCGTGGATGTGGATGCGGCTGCCTCGTTAAATCCGGGCGACTTGTATTGGGGCGGCTGGTTCGGGCCGAATTGGGAAAACTGGACGGAATTGGGTGACGCCGGCAACTTCTATAATTGTCCGGACCGCGGCACCAATGCGTATTGGACTTCGACCGATCCGCTTTACGCTTCCACCGGTTTCCAAGGCCAATGGGAATTTGCATGGGGGTTGAGCAGCCTGCAGCTCACGAACGGTTCCTGGATCGGGTTTTCCGTGGCGGCCGGAGAATACGAACCGGATCTGGACGCCCCATACTTTGCGCATAAACACGCGCCGGCGGAACCGGATCCGGGCATCACCGCACTGATCAAAAGTCTGACCGGCGGTTTTCAAGGCGGGCAATGGCAGGCGCACTTTTTATGTTGCAGCAACTGGCTGTATTCACTCGAACGCTCGTCGGATTTGCAACACTGGATGACCGTAACCGCCGGCATTTCCGGCAATGGCACCAACGTCATCATCGGGGATGCCACGCCGCCGGCTGACAAGTCCTTTTACCGCATTCGCGCCGATCAGCCATGAGCCGGCACCAATGTCACAGTCCTGCGCTTTACCCGCCCCCGGGCGGGCCGCAGGAATCCCGCGGCCACACATCGGCATTCACGCTGATTGAACTGCTGGTGGTCATCGCCATCATCGCCATTCTTTCGGCGATCCTGTTGCCGGCCCTGGCAAAAGCAAAGTTGTCCGCCCAATGCACCGCTTGCGAAAGCAACTTGCGCCAATTGGGAATTGCGACGGAAATGTATTGGGACGACAACGCCGGAAATTGTTTTTATTTCTACTCGGTTCCCAAAACCAGCAATGGCATGAGCGGCGCACTCTGGTGGTTTGGCTGGATTGAAGGCACCCAGGCGCCGGAGGGGCAGCGTGCCTTTGATTTGTCCCCGGGTGTTTTATTTCCCTATCTGTATGGCAACAATGTGCGGCTCTGTCCGTCACCGGTCTGGAATTCACCCTATTTCCAACTCAAAGGGACCAATGTCATTTTCAGCTACGGCTACAACCGATATGTCTCGCCAACGACGGCCAGCGGACTGGCAACGATCAGCCGCATTTCGAGGCCGTCAGGAACGACATTGTTTTCCGACGCTGCGATTGTGGACACATTTCAAAACGCCTCGACCAGCAACCCGAAGTTTGAGGAATGTTATTATTTGGAATTGGCCCCAAATTATTCCAATTTGGATAATATTGAAAACAGCCATTTTCGCCACGCCCAGCAGGCGAATGTGGTTTTTTGCGACGGTCACGTCGGCTTGGAAAAAATGGCTGCCGGTTCGCTCGACCAAACATTGCCAAGCCTGAATATCGGCCAGTTGCGTCCGGAGATTTTGACACTGCCGTGAAAATATTTTCCCCCGCAAAGCCGCCGAGTCACACAGCAAGATTTCTTATTTGCGGCCTGGCGGCTTTGCGTGAGAGGGGAATTACAGACCGATCTGCTTTTGAATCGCGGCGCAAATTTTTTGCGACCATTTTTCCAAAACCTTTGCGTCGCGACCTTCGAGGAGCAGACGCGCCTTGGGTTCGGTGCCCGAATAACGCAGCAGCAAGCGGCCGCCCTGTTTTTTCAATTCCCTTTCGGCTTCGTTGACGAGTTTGGTTACGCCATCGAGCTGCTCGAACGGCTTTTTCTCGCGCACCCGGATGTTGGTGATGAGTTGCGGAAAGCGCGTCCAGCATTTCGCCAGCTTGGAGAGCGGCGTTTGTCTTGCCTTCACAATGCGGAGAACCTGCAGCGCGGCGACCAGGCCGTCTCCAGTGCTGCTGAAATCACGGAAAATCAAATGGCCGCTTTGTTCGCCGCCAAAGTTGAAGCCGCCGCGCAACATTTCATCAATCACCTTCCGGTCGCCGACGGCGGTGCGAATGACCTTGCCGCCGGCAGTCTTAACCGCAGCTTCCAAACCGGCGTTGCTCATCACGGTGGTGACCAGGGTCTTTGCGGCGAGCGTTTTTTGCGCCAGCAGGTCGAGCGCGGCGATGGCCATGATGTCGTCGCCGTCAATCAGATTGCCCTTTTCGTCGCACAGCAGCACGCGATCGGCATCGCCGTCGTGCGCGATACCAATATGCGCCTTGTGTTCGACCACTTTGCGGCACATCGCCTCGGGATGCATCGAGCCGCAATCCTGATTGATGTTCATGCCGTTGGGCTGGTTGCCGTAAACGATGACTTCCGCGCCAAGTTCGCGCAGCACGCAGGGAGTGGATTTGTAGGCTGCGCCATGCGCGCAATCCACAACGATGCGCACCCCTTCAAGCGTCAGGCCCCGCGGAAAACCAGCCTTGGCAAACTCAATATAACGCCCGAGCGCGTCGTCAATGCGGACCGCCTTGCCGACGGCGTCGGCGGTCGGCCGGATGTTCTCGATCTCGCCACTGAACACCAGGTTTTCTATCCGGTCCTCAATCTTGTCGTCGAGCTTGTAACCGTCGGCGCGGAAAAACTTGATGCCATTGTCCGCATACGGATTGTGTGAGGCGGTGATGACGATGCCGGCGTCGGCACGCAGGCTGCGCGTCGCGTAAGCCACGCCCGGCGTCGGCAACGGCCCGATGAACAGCACGTCCACCCCCATCGAAAGGATGCCGGACGAAATCGCGTTTTCGAGCATGTAGCCGGAAAGCCGGGTGTCCTTGCCGATGACGATCTTGTGCTTGCCGTGACCGCGCGATTCGGATTCCAGGTTTTTGAAGACGTGCGCCGCGGCCTGGCCCAGTTTGAGCGCTGTTTCCGCCGTGACCGGCTCGACATTGGCCGTGCCGCGCACGCCATCCGTGCCGAAGATTTTCTTTTTACGACTCATGATTGCAAAAGGAAGAATGCCACAAGGATGACGAATGAGTAAATCCCAATGGTTGGGAAGATGAGAAGCCGGGAAAGGCGTTATCGTGAGGCCATTTCCACGGCCACGGTCGAGGGCAGGATGGCGATGACGTTGATTTCCGGCGGGGCGTCGGCATGCAGTTCTTCCGCCGCGCTTTGCCTGGCGTGAAATCTTCTCAAATCGACATAGACGCGGATGCCTTTGCGCAGGGCCGCTTTTTCACCCACGGCGAAGACCACCACTTCGGAGGGCGTGATTTTGAAAAGGCGCTCTTCGCCCGGCTCGGCCACGACTGCCACGGGAACGGTGATGTTGTTAATGTTGAGCTGGCTGATGGAGAGTTCATGGCGGATGCCGTAATGTATGCCCAGCCAAATCACCGCGGCCATGGCAATGGAAAAGAATTTCAGCCAGAAATTGCGCAGAATGATATCGGGGAGCGGCAGTTTCATTTGGACGGGATGTTCACCACCGCGGGGCCGGGTTTGGGGGGAGTGAGCGCGGGACGAAACAGATTCAGAACCCTATGCTGTTTGCCGGGTTTGATCAGGATCGACGTCAGGAAGGCGCGCAACTGTTCCGCGGTCACCTGCCGCACCAATTGGCCCTTGTAAGCATAGGAGACCCAGCCGTTCTCCTCCGAAACCACCACAACCACGGCGTCCGTTTCCTCGGTCAGCCCGATGGCCGCCCGATGCCGCGTGCCGAGGGAGGGATTGAGGTCCTGGCGTTGTGAGAGCGGAAAAATGCAGGCCGCAAATGCGATGCGGTCTCCCTTGATGATGACACCGCCGTCGTGAACGGCGTTGTTGGGGAAGAAAATTGTTTCCAGCATTTCCGGCGTGGCCTCGCAATCCACCAGCAGGCCGGATTCGGTTGCTTCCTGCAAATTAATGGATTGTTCGATGGCAACGAGGGCGCCGATGCGCACCTCGGAAAGGCGCTCGACGGCTTGGATGATGACCTCGATGTTTTCCCGTTGTTCGCGGCTGGTGGCGAAAAGGGGATGGGTGCCCAATTCAGCCAGAATCCGGCGCAGTTCCGGCTGGAAGATGATCAAGACGGCAACCGCGGCGAAGGCCACGAACTGGCGCAGCAGCCAGCTCAACACTTCCAAGTGGAGCACGAAGGCCAGCACGGTCAGGCCCAGGACAAGCAGCACGAAGCCATAAACCACCGGCGCGCCCCGGGTGCCGCGGACGAATTTGAAACTGTAATAAATGCCGACCGCCATGATGGCGATCTCGAGGACCGGCCGCCAGCCGTCATGAACCATGTGTATTATGTTCGGCATTTATTTGTTGTTCCATCAGCGCTTCGGTCATTCGCAACGCTCCGCGCGTCGCCGCCACATCGTGACACCGGATCAAGTGCGCTCCGTTTTCCACGGCCCAACACGCGCAAGCCAGGGACGGAGCCAGGCGGTCCCTGGCGCCGGCCCATCGTCCCAAAAAAGATTTGCGGGATGCTCCCAATAATAACGGGCGCTCCCATTTTGTAAAGTGGCGCAGGTCCGCAAGCAACCGCAAATTGTCCGCCTCCCGTTTGCCAAACCCGAGGCCGACGTCGAGGAGCACATGCTCGCTATGGACACCGCAACCCTGCAATCGACTCAACCGATCCTCGAAAAACTCATTGACCTCGCTGATTAGGTCGCGATAGGAGGGGTTGATCTGCATGGTTTGCGGCGAGCCTTGCATGTGGGTGGCCACATAACCCGCGCCGCTTTCCGCCGCCACGCGCCACATTTCCTCATCGTTGCGATTGGCCGCGATGTCGTTGATCACGCTGGCTCCGGCCCGCAAAGCTTCCCGCGCCACCGCGGGTTTGACCGTGTCAATTGAAATGGGAATCGTGAGGCGGCCCGCCAGTTGCGCGATGACCGGGATGACGCGCTTCAATTCCTCCGCCTCCGGCACCGGCGCCGCTCCGGGGCGGGAGGATTCGCCGCCCACATCAATGATATCCGCCCCTTCCTCCACCAATTGCAGCGCGTGGTTGACGGCGGCGGAGACGGTGGCAAACCGGCCTCCGTCGTAAAAAGAGTCCGGCGTCACGTTGACAATGCCCATGAGCAGGGTCGGGCGTGGGAAAACGAATTCGAATTGTCGCGCGCGCAGGATCATGTGTGCAGAAGCTCCTTGTTTGAATTTCAGAAGATTAAGGTTAGGAGCAGATCAGGAGCGCGCATTCCGTTCCTAATCTTAATCCTGATCTTAATCGGCCTGTTTCCGCCCGCCCTGCGGTCGCACTACTTCGCCGCCTCGTAATTCTTGGCCACTTCTGACCAATTGATGACATTCCAAAAGGCTTTCAAATAATCGGCGCGCCGGTTCTGGTATTTCAAATAGTAGGCGTGTTCCCAGACATCGACGCCGAAGACGGGTTTGCCGTCGCAACCGGCAACCGACTTGCCCATGAGGGGGCTGTCCTGGTTGGCGGTCGAGACGACCTGCAGTGTTCCCTTGTTCACCACCAGCCAGGCCCAGCCGCTGCCAAAGCGGGCCAACCCCGCTTTCTCAATCTCGGCTTTCAAATTGTCAAAACTGCCGAAGGCCGCGGTGATGGCGTCGGCCAACGGCCCGGTGGGCGCGCCGCCGGCGTTGGGGCCGAGAAGCTTCCAGAACATGGAATGATTGGCGTGGCCGCCGCCGTTGTTGCGCACCGCGGTGCGTATGTCGCCCGGGACGGACTTCAGACTGCCGATGAGCTGTTCGATGCTTTTTCCTTCCAGGTCGGCATTGCCTGCGATCGCCTTGTTGAGATTGGCCACATAAGCTGCGTGGTGTTTGTCATGATGAATTTCCATGGTGAGCGCGTCGAACGAGGGTTCCAGCGCTTCCTTGGGGTACGGAAGAGGAGGTAATTCGTATGCCATAATTTATGCGTGTTAATTTTCCTGTTGATTCTCTGTTAACTCCGGCCAAATCGGCCAACGACTCTTCAAAAGTAGCAAAGATTTGCCCGAACACAAGCCGCCGTCTTGAGGGCCGAACAGACATGTTTTGGCGGCTGACGCGCCGCAAAAGTCACGCA
>JBEKSU010000094.1:0-24581 GCA_049516755.1 Verrucomicrobiota bacterium
GGGAACCTCAGTTCCTTCACGCCCGTTCCCGTTTCAGGTTTGAGCAACATCATCGCCATCGCCTGTGGTGAGTTCCATAATCTTTTTCTGGACCAGACCGGTCGCTTGTGGGTTTGGGGAAACGATTGGTGGGATCAATTGGGCGATGGTGGCACAGGTTCGACTGTTCCCTTTATGCTGACCAGCGTTTCCAATGTGACGGCCATCGCGGGCGGGCGAACCAGTTCCATGATTTCGACCGCCGATGGCAGCCTGTATGTGTGGGGAAAGTCCGGTTCCTTTTCGCAAGGCACGCCATTTCTGGTGGATTTGTACACCAACTATTCCAGTGACGGCAGCGGTTTGCCGGATTGGTGGGAACTGATGTATTTCGGCCATCTTGGACTTAATCCCAATGCCGACCCTGTGGGCGATGGCTGGACACTCCTTCAGGACTATGAGCAAGGTTTGAACCCGACCAATTTCATCACGCCGCCCACGCCCAATGGTTTGGTGGTAATCCAGAACACAAACCAATACGGCGTTACACTGACTTGGAATGCGGCCTCTCCGTCGCCGTTGAATTACATCCTCCTGCGGAGTGATTTTAACGAAGGCACGTTGAACTATGATGCTTTGCAACAAGTCGGCGAAGTGGCTGGCAATGTCACTTCCTTTGTGGACAATGGGGCGGTGGGGGGTGCCGACGCCAACTCAATTTATGAAATCGAAGCCGTTTATCCGGGCGGTTCTTCCCCATTGAGCGCCCAGGCGTATATCAATTCCGCATCGCCCGCCGCGCTTAATTATAGTCCCGCCACGGCGCAACTGGTGCGCAATGCCACCGGTCGCTGGCAATTGATGTTTGGCAATTTGCCATCCGGTGTGCAAACCATTCGGTTGTATTGGAACGGTACGGAACAAGACATCACTCCGGCCAACCTGAACAACGGTATTTATCAAATTCCCGATGCGGACGTAATCAATGTACTGGGCGACACGGTTTCGGTGGAGGCCATTGCGACCAATGGCACCACCAGCGCAACGGTGACGGCCGGAACTATTGCCAATGATGCCCCATATTTCGTGGATGGGCGGCGGCACCTGAAACAGAATTTGAGCTTTGTGATTCGGGGGGCGTCGCTGTATCACCCCTTTGGCGTTATTTTTGACTGGTCGCTTAATCAACTTGCTACGAACTTCGAGGAGTTCAGTTTTCTCTCTCATAGCGGGTCTGGTTATCTTGAATGGGCTTCCGCCTCCGCTCAACTTAACGACTTGTGGCCTTTTGCGGCCAATTATGATCTGGCCAACTATTTGGTTGATGTGACCCGAACCAGCCTATATCTCGGAGATCCGTATGGAACCAACAATTTTGTTTTCCAGCCAAATTTTACCACTAACATTCCTGCCGCAGCAATCCTAGCTCAGGCCGATCCTTATTGGATCTTCCAACCGCTTTTCGGCGGCGGCGACGGCTACGATCCTATTTATGATTTTTATGCTGCTACCACCAATTGGGGTGTAACGGAGGTGAATTATACCAATTATCAAAGCGCCTATTTGCAAAGCGGCCTCTGCAACTTATTTGGCTTGCCCGAACAAACGGGGTGCGTGGTTTATTGGCCCGGAGCTTGGGCAACAAACACCACTTGCGTTTATCAGCCCTTGGCTCCCGGCGACACGGTCACGACCGAACAGGAGAACGATTACGTCATCAAATTTTACGCCAGTTGGTGTCCCGCCCCGACGCTGAATTTCGTCAATTATTACTTTGCGCCGGTGATCAACCCGAACAATGATACATTTAACCTTCCCGGCAACGCCTATCTTAATGGCCAAACTATGATTCAACCCTATCCGCTGCCCATACTTGATGATTTCAACATTACCAACCAGACGCCTGCCGTGATGTTTGGCGCAGTTGGCCAGCCGATGATTCTGGGCGCGTGGGCGAAGTATTCCATTCAAGGCAGCAGTCCAACAAAATACGCCTATCTTGGCCAGTATTTCTTCACCAACGCCTTCGTGATGGATGCCTACGGCAATGTCACCACGACCAACACCGGCGTCGTCTCGCCCTACGGAGAATTTTTCCCGACGCAACCCGGCCCTGTGGCGCTGATCACCATGCCGGACATTGATACCCAGATGCAGGCCACCGGCATCGTGCAAGTCATCTCGCTGGCTCTGGATGCCAATCATGACGGCAAGATTGACACCACTTTCAACGGCCCGGACTTTGTTTCGGCCAACCACCCGTTTCGATTTTGGGCGAATAATAACTATGATAGATGGGCGACTAATACAGTTGTTGGCTTCTATACGGACATCGAACAGGACGATGTGGCAAGCACTGACCCCGCTGCTGTCTGCGCGTACACTGGCGTCTCCACGCCGGATTACGACTATCGAAACAATTTCGGCCAGCGCATTATTCCCTGCGCGCGAGACTTGGAAGATTTTACGCGATTGTGGATTTGTGGCATCACCACCAACGTGATCGCGGCTCTGCCACATGACGCCTCAATCACCTTGAGTTGGGGGGATGTTGGCAATCCCGATTCCCACAATCCAACAATTGATGTATTCCAAGCCACCGACTCTGATGGGGGCATCGGCTACCTGACCAATGAAGTCGCCGCCAGCCAGCAAATTCAAAGCGCGGCTTCTTACGTTGGACGGCTGGGGCCAGGAAACAGCTTGCCGTTGTATTCGTATCTGGCTCAATACCCCTGGCTGGGCAACCACTTCATCTGGTGCGGTGTGAGCAATGGCACAGGTGCGTTGACTTTGACCATCACGCATGGAACAAACGTGCTGGCGCAAACGAAAACGTACATTCAAATCGTGGATATCAAGCAGATGTATGAACGCTGGACGGTGGGGGATAATTCGACCATCAGTCCTCTTAGCACAGCACAAATCGCCACCAACGATTTACCCAACGGGGTGATATGGCCATTCCAATACGCCAACCCCGGCAACGCAAACACGCCTTACATCTTGCATGTCCACGGTTACAACATGACGGCGTGGCAAAATGATCGGTATGCCGAGACCGAATTTAAGCGCCTTTATTGGCAGGGTTACCAAGGACGGTTCGGCGAGTTCCGCTGGCCGACGACCATTCAAACCTTGACCTATCCACGAGCGTTTGACGACAGTGAATTCAACGCCTGGCTTTCCGCACCGGGCTTGCTGAATTTGTTGACCGGCTTGAATAGTCAATATCCCGGTCATGTTTATCTGACAGCACACAGTCATGGGAATGTGGTGGCGGGAGAGGCTTTAAAAAAGGCGGGAGCGAATCAGGTCGTCAACACCTATATTGCCATGCAAGCCGCAATAGGGTCGTTTGCGTATGACCCGACCACGCCGATTCGCGAGCCACGCTTGGACCCCACAGATTCGTATGACCGTTACGCCGCGTATTGGACGAACGGCGCGCCCTGTTATTTCCATAGCATTGGCGGCGCAGGGACTTTTGTAAACTTCTTCAACACCAATGACTGGGCGTTGACTCAATTGTGGGAACCGGATCAGAACTTGAAGCCAGACGCAGGATACAGCTACCAGTATTTCAACGACCAGTTTTTGAGCGGTTTTACCGCGCTATATTTCCCGCAGGATACCTATACCATCTTCGCCTATTGCGACGAGGCCCGCAGCTATGCGCTCGGCGCGCAAGCGGGTGTAAATGGGGCTTTTCAAGGCACCCAAATTTCACTACCAAGCGTATGGCCTCCCGATTTGTCGGGTAATAATTATGGAAATCACATTTGGCATAGTGCAGAATTCCGCTCTGATTACGCCCAACGTTGGCTTTTTTGGAATCAAGTGCTTGTTCAAATGAAACTGAAATAAATTGTATGAGGCCGCAATTCTTAATTTTCTTTTTGATTATAATATTAGCGACATTGGCCCTTCTGTTTTGGCGGCGGCCAGTCCAATCGTCAACCAGCGTGAGTCAGCCGCAAATACAGGTGCAACCTACCAACGACTCTACGGCTGATACGAATATCGCCAATCAAAATACTCCCATTGCCATGCAGCCAAACGCTGTAGCTCAACCGAATGCGACCTCGGTCACAAATTCGGATGAATTAAGAAGAATGAAGGTGTTGCAACAATTTGTCGAAAAGCACAACGCCGCCGTTCAATTCTTTGGGAAAGTCGTTGACCAAGACAACAATGCTTTGGCTGGTGCGAATATCAAAATATCCATTAACCATCTCATCATGCCGCCTGCTCCATTCATGCCGGAAGTCGGATCAAAGTATATTGATCTCGAAAAAACTTCCGATGCTGAAGGCCGATTTGAAATACACGGTGAGACCGGAAAGGGCATAGGTATCGGAACAATTGTAAAAGATGGTTATGAACTAGAGCCTAACAGGTATGGCTATGGCCCAATCGCCGGTAGTTATGACAATCCAGTGATTTTTAAAATGTGGAGAACGAACATCCACGAACAACTAATAACCGGGGATAAGAGCTTTGAGATAATGCCGGATGGCCAACCCTATTTCATCAATTTGACGGACGGCACCATATCGGAGCACGAAAGCGGCAATTTGAAGGTTTGGATTCGATATACAAATCAAGTCGTCCAAGGACAGCTCTATGATTGGTCGGCAGGGATAGAAGTCATCAACGGTGGACTTTTGGAAGTGCCGCAAACAGCGATTAACAGCGGGTTCCTAGGAGAGCCACCCTTCGCAATGTATTCCGCCCCTCAAGACGGATATATCCCTTCGTTCAGCCAGAAAAGCCAAATCAAAGGCGGACAAAGCGGAGAGATAGGCAACCGCTATTTTTATCTACTCCTAAACAATGGGAAAGAATATGGCAAAATGAGCATCAATTTATTTGCGCCTTATGGAGATCTACATCCTGGTTTGATTCGCCTTTCCTACGCCATCAATCCGTCCGGCTCACGGATTTTACGGTGAATTACATCTGGTGTGGCGTGGCAACGGGCAACGGGCAGTTGACCCTGGCCATCATGGATGCTAACAGCAATGTGCTGGCCAAAACCTCGACTTACATTCAGCTTGTGGACATCAAACAAATGTATGAGCGATGGACAGTTGGCGATGACCCGAGCACTGCGCCCACCAGCACGGCACAGATTGCCACCAACGATTTACCCAGCGGTGTGCTATGGCCATTCCGATACGCGAACCCTGGTAACGCGAATACGCCTTACGTCCTCTATGTGCATGGCTGGAATCTGGAGTATTGGGAAAAGGACCGCTGGGCTGAATCGGCCTTCAAGCGGCTTTACTGGCAGGGATACCAAGGAAGGTTTGGCGTGTTCCGGTGGCCGACTGATAACGGCTTCTCCGGGAAAATCAGCGTGCTTACCGATGCCCGCAACTATGACAATAGTGAGTTTCAAGCTTGGCAATCGGCGCAAGGTTTGTTGAACAAACTGGCCAATCTCAATGCTCAATATTCCGGCCATGTTTATCTCATGGCACACAGCATGGGCAATGTCGTGGCGGGGGAGGCGTTGCGACGGGCGAGCAGCCAGTTGGTCAATGCCTACGTTGCCATGCAAGGCGCGGTTCCGGCGCATTGTTATGACGCCACGACAGCAAATCGCAGCAGCAGCGGCCCGCCGGATTGTTATGCCGCATATTGGACGAATGGCGCACCGTGCTACTTCAACGGCACGGCTGGCGCGGGCAGTTACATCAATTTTTACAATACCAACGATTGGGCATTGAGCTATTGGAATTTGGATCAAGACCCTTTTAAACCCGACAATTCTGGACTGCCATTCCCCGGCTATTATTACACTACGCCTTCCGGCACTCATCCGTCCGGTTTCTACAAAATTATCGGTTCAACCGATTATGACCTGTATTTCCCGGCCAGCACCTACGAAATTTTTGCGTATGCTGACCGGGCTTGGAGCTACGCCCTCGGCGCGCAGGCGCATGTCGGCGGAGCTTTCAAAAAAGGCTCTTCATATCAGGAGGTCGATTTGCCAAGCGTATGGCCAGCAGATACTCACCCTCACTCACCGGGTAATCTTTATACAGCGCATGTGTGGCACAGCGCGCAATTTCGCTCTGACAATATGAGCCGGGCAGTATTTTGGAATACATTGATGGAGCAAATGTTCCCCTAACTATGAAAAGAACAATTATATTCTTGCTGTGCATCACTGCTGTGATTGGTTTCATGCTTTTCTTGCTCCGTAAAACGGAACAAACGCCACAACCTGTGCCAACTGCAGAAATTCATGGAACCAACAGCTTAACGATAAAAAATACCACACAGCAAAACCCTGCCACCGAACAAACGCCACCTTTAGTTATTACACCGAAAGCAAACGAACTCGAATCGACAACTGAGGCTGAAAAAAATGCAAAGGCACGGCAGATGCTTGAAGCGCGAAATAAACCAATAGAACTTTGGGGAAAGGTAGTAGATCAGGATGATGCTCCTTTGCCTGGTGTAAACGTAGAAGCAGAAATTGGCCATTTTGTCTGGCCGCCAGAGCAGGCTCCGAATGGTGTATCTACGAAACAGGAATTATTGACTGACACGGATGGAGAATTCTACGTTCACGACGATTCTGCCACTGGCGTGTATGTAACGTTACAGAAAGACGGTTACGAACAAGAATCACCAAAGGGAAATGGATACGCCTTGGGAACCGGAGGCGGCACCAAGGATAATTCGGTAGTTCTTAAAATGTGGAGCACGAATGTTCTCCAGAAACTAGTCACCGGAGAAAAGCATTTCCATATGACGCCCGATGGACGCCCGTATTTTATCAATTTGTCTTCCGGCGTGATTTCTGAAACGGGAGACGGCGATTTGAAAGTTTGGATTAAATATCCAGCACAAGTTACGCGCGGTCAATTGTATGACTGGTCCTGTGAAATTGAAGTGCCCAACGGCGGGCTTTTGGCGGAAGACGATTTGAACTCTGCCATGTATTCGGCACCAACCGGCGGTTACACGCCAACTTTTCAGCTTCAGCAACAGATTAAAGGTGGTCAAAGCGGTTCGATTGGTGAAAAGCGATTTTATATCAATTTGAACAACGGACAGGAGTATGGTCGAATTACCATCGATTTAATCGCTCCTTACAACGACCAAATTCCCGGCCTGATTCGCCTTTCCTACGCCATCAATCCTTCTGGCTCTCGTATTTTGCGTTAGACTGTTAAAGAAGAGAATATGGAAACTTCAAATAACAATACACATTTTGGGCCGAATAGTCGGCTTCGCGCGTTTCTGAAAACAACACACATTTTGGCTTTTGTTTGTTTGGTGATTTGCTCCGGTTGCGGCACGATTATCGGTAGGTCAGGCGTTGGCGACATGGCTTATGACGTGAAGATTCCACGATATTACCCAGCGACGTTTGTTGATAGCCGGTTGATTGCAGAGTCATCCCCAAATACTTCGGCTGGGGCGCGAGCATTTTGGTGTGTTGGCGGAGTCATTGATTTGCCCATCTCGCTCGTGCTAGACACGCTGCTTTTCCCATACGATGCCTGTAAGTCATCCAAGCAGACATCATCGCCGGTTAGCAAGCCCCCGGAGCCAATTGCCGAAACTGAAATGAACACAAAAGCCCGTAAAATGCTGGAGGCACAGAATAAACCAGTAGAGGTTTGGGGTATGGGAGTCACATGGTTGGTTCTTTCTTCGCAGCGCCAAATGCTGCAAAAGCCAAGTCATGCTTCTCCTGGCCAAGCTGCAAAATCGGACGGACAAGAGAAACAAAAACAGGAAGAAATTGAGATCAAGCAGAAGTATTGATATTATGACCTACCGGCCAGCACGCATACGTCTGGTTGAAATTCTCAGACCTAAATGATTTTCTAAATTTGCAACTAAAATTCGTTTCCCAAAACTCACATGCTGAGGCGGAAAACGCTGCCACACTGATATTTTCCACAGCGTGAAGTTGTACCATACAAATTTCCATCCTTGCCTTGCATCAAAGAAGTGAGAGACGGCCAAGAGCCGCTGCCCTCTGTAAACGAATATAAAATTGTGAGTTTTCCGTTTGGTGTCACCTTAAATATCGTGCCTAGGTTTTGCGCACCGCCTCCCGCAGTGGTTCCATAAAAATTGCCATCATGTCCTAATATAAACGAATTGGGATGCCTGCCGTTCGCACCATTGAACAAAACCAAGGTTGTCAATTTACCGTTCGGGGTGATTTTGAAAACTGTTCCAAAGCCGCTGAAGGGTGGCCAATCATACCCTGCTGGATTCACAACGTTCGTTCCACCGCCGTTCGATGTTATCCCGTATAAATTGCCATCGCCATTCTGGACAATCGAAGAAGGATTTTGGCCATTTGTGCCGTTGAAAACAACCAAGGAAGTCAGCCTTCCGTTTGTCGAAAGTTTGAACACGGTGCCAAATCCCTGGCCTGCAAAATTAGTTTTTACAAAATCATCAAGGCCGGCGCAGTCCGTGCTTCCATAAAAGTTGCCATCCTTCCCTTGTATCAATCCAACATAAGGATTAGCGCCATTCGTTCCATTAAAGAACACCAATGTTTTAAGAGCCCCATTTGTATTTATGCTGAATGCAGTGCCGTAATCAAAAAACCCGCGTCCTGATACGGCAGAGGATGGCACACCTTTTTTACGCGTACCTCCGAATGATGTAGTGCCATAGAGGATGCCAACAGAATTCTGCACCAGTGCAGACACAGGGGCGACGCCGTTTGTGCCACCGAAAGACGCCAGAGTCGTCAGGTTCCCGTTTGTGGTGAATTTGAAAACGGTTCCTTGGCCGGTTGCGCCTCCGCCTGCTGTTGTTCCATAAAAATTTCCATCGATTCCCAGGATTAAACCAGCGCGTGGGTACCCACCGGTGTCATTGGTTTTAATAAATGAGGTGAGGGTGGTAAATTCACCATTCGTTGTGATTCTGAAAATTGTGCCTTGGCCGTAGGCGCTAAAACCCCAATTCCCACCTGATGTTGCCGTTGTCTCTCTTGTTGTGCCGTAAAAAAAGCCATCTGGCGCTTGCAACAATCGGCCTTCGGGTTCGATACCATTTGTGCCGCTGAACGAAAATAAGTTGGTAAATGTAACCCCGCCGCGTGCAGAAACCACAGATACCCATATCGCTAAGATGCCCGCTATACCAAAAACATTTATTCTTGAACGCACAACTATAAGTTTCCAGCAAAAATCGCTCTTTGACAATTGGAATTTTTGCACCTGTAAACGTGGCGCATGACCAAGTGACAGCAATTTTGTTGGCGGCAGTTCTGACCGCCTATTATAGATCATTAAAAGCTGGAAAAATAACTGCGAATTATTAGAATTCTAATTATGAGAAACTCAGTGGGGCGGGGCCACCCAAGTCAAAGAAGATTGACGTCATCCCGGCCTGATTACTTGAGGCTTTTGCTCTGCGTTAGCGTGCTGATGGCAAGGCTGACATCGGCAAACGCTACGCCAATACTCGATACTGGAAACCCGGTTGGTTTCTTTACCAATGCTGCCTCCCGTTTGCTGTCGTCGGAGTTGAATCTCGAATTGACGCGAATTCAGATTTACCCGACAAATCAGTACACGCCCGCTGTTCACCGACTGCTTCAAGTTGCGGCCAATGTTTTCGATACCACTTCAACTAATTTTTATCCGTCAGTCTTCCGCCCAACGTTTTGGGTTACTAACGAGAATGGCTATACTAATGTTTACATTAACGGCTACCAGCAGGTGGTGTTAAATAATTCGTATAATCCCATAACCAGCGATCCGCAACTGGCTTTGCCGCTGGATGTCACGAGCCTGCTTCCTGGGTTCAATTATCCATTCGGAGTAAATGTCTATGGCGTGCCGTGGATCATCGGCGCGAAGAAGGGTTTCCCGAATTTTAATAAGTTTGGAATGCAGAATGTCGTACAAATCACGCGCAAATTGCAAATCGCCCGCTCAAAGATACCCACAACATCGGTGTCAGACTTCCTCTATACCAATCAAATGTATGTCTTCAACATCAGCAACTTGATTGGCATAAACTGTTGGAATTCTTACAGCAACTCGTATCCCAATCCGGTGCAAATTGTAGTTAATGACAACCTTTCAATGATGTTGACCAGTGATGCTGGGGTGCCGACCGTCATGACGAACTATTCGTTCTCCGTGAACACGACCTTGAATTCCTCCTGGCCGGGTTCGGCATGGAATCCGGTTGTGCATAATGGTTTTCCATCCGCAAATTCTTTCATCGTTCCACTCAACAACACGGTCGTGTTTTTGACGAACAGTGCCTTTTATACCGGGACCACGCCGCCGGGGTTGAGAGGGTTCTATCCCTTAGCAGATAACTTGGGTTGGGAAACGAATAAACATGATTTCACCTTTCCACAATTTGGCTTGCTGACAACGAATCACTTGCAGGTGTTCATGCTCGATGGCAATAACGTCATTGATTATGTGCAATTCGTTGGGCCGGAGAGCAGCCGCAATTTGAATGCGGAATTTCAAACCAACGGTCAAACTTCCGGATATGGCGACCTGTGGAGCACAAATCTGAATGCGAATGGCATGCCTTGGGGAATCATGAGCCAGATTGATATATCGGATGGCAATGTGCCGTTGGATATGACCTATTGGAACAATGTGGCAGCGCCGGATGAAATAAGTGGGTTCAGAGAGTTTATGGGATATAGCCCGGCAAACAATGGCAGCAGCATAGCCCAGGCTTACGCGACAAATTATATCGTGCAAGTCCCTTACAGCCCCACAGTTACCGCTTATGAATACATTTCCTGGCAGGCAAACGATCCGTTGGTGCATTATCTAGCCAGTGGTTTGAACTTTCAGGGCACGGAGAATGGCGGCCCCACGACCGGCATAAATGTTACAACCCAAATTGTGCCTTTGCCCAGGCCGAGTTTCAACCTGGTGAATGACCGTTACCAGCCGTGGGGTAGGAGCAGCCAGATGGCGAACATTGCAAATGTGGATCCCAATCCGGCAAACTTGGCATTCAAAGACCCGTTGGTGCGCGGGTCGGATTATTGGAACTTTCCCACGAATGAATCATCATTTGGCGATTGGCTCGGCCAAATCCATCGCGGCACGCCGTGGCAGACAATTTATCTCAAGGCGTCGAATATTCTGAATGAGATCCAAACGATTGGCGGTTCTGCCTACCCTATTGGAACGAACACTTGGATAAATTGGACGGGAGATTTGGATGCAACGGATGCCTCAGCAATGGCACCTGTGCGGGACTGGCAAATGGCAAGCCTGCTGGCGTCCATGTTGAATACCAACGACCTTCAGTCTCTTTTTTCCGTTAATAATTCAAACCCAAATGCCTGGCTGGTTTTGCTCGATGGTCTGACAGCGTTAACCAACGACCTTCCTGATTCTTTTGGATTAAGTCTTGGAGTCTTTCCACCCCAATTTGGCACGCTTGTCATGTCATCGAATTCCCCCCAAGTATCGGCTATGGTCAACGCCATTCAATCAGCACGGACAGGCCAGCCGGGACAGTTCTTCCGCGATGTTGGAGATATTCTGGTAATACCACAATTGACCGAACAATCACCATTCCTGAACTGGAATGATGGCGTCCAATCCTCGAACGGGATCAGTGATGAAGCATACGAAATAATTCCCAGCCAACTATTGTCATTGTTGCGTGCTGATTCCATCGGCTCGATTGCACCGGTGAATAACCAAGCAGTTGTGCAGTTTACTGGTTATGATGGCCATATGTACGCAGTTCAGGCTTCTTCGGACCTCAAAAATTGGACCAGCATTAGCACCAACTCACCCATTAACGGAACATTCAGCTTCACGATTACTGCGCCGGGCAACACCGGTTTGCAATTCTACAGGTCGGTGCTGTTACAATAACAGTGGATTGATCCCGCACCATTTTATAGTGGGCATTTCATCCTTTGCCGACCGGTTCGATTTTGATGGCAGCGACAAAAGGCTTGTTGCGGTCGAGGTCGCTGTAGCGTTTTGGGAGGGTGCAAATGGCGGTGAGTTTATTTTCACGCAGATAATCGGCAACGCGACCGAGCCGCCACCCCAGGACGACCACGTCGGCGGTGGAGAAGGCAAAAGCCAGTTTGTCCGGCGGCGCGTCCTTGGCGTCGTCGGCCCCGGGGTTGGATTCGAGGGTGTATTCAATCAACTGGCTGGTGTGGAAACCGCGCCGCCGCCCCTCGAAATGGAACTCGATGCTGAAGCAATGCATTTCGGTGGGCAGGAAACAATCGTCTTTTAGGAAGTTCATGGACATAGGTTGGTTGAGGTTGATGGTGGATGGATGAGAAATTAAACCTTCACAGCCTCGGCCTGTTCGACTTTTTCGACAGCGGTTTCATCCTTGTGACCGTGCGCCAACATCTGGCCGGGCTGGAACATCTCCCCGAGCCAGCGGGAGATTTCTTCAACGACTTGCGCCAACCGTTGAACGGGTGAGAGACGGGTGAACCGCGTTGGGCGGTGCCGACGCACGACCCCCGCCACTGGCACTGCGTTTCTTTCTTCCAGCGGTTCCTTGCGAACGAAACCGAGTTTGGCCAGTTCATCGCGAAGGGCTTCAAGTTCGACGGCGGCTTTCCGTTCGTGCGAATCAGTAACACGGCGGGCGAGCAATTCGGTGTCATCGGTGAAAACGTGAACGCGCTCGCGGCCACGGGAAATGGAAACGTAAAATTGTTCGCGGTTGACGGCGGCAAAGGAGCGTGACGAGGCGACCAACAGCACTTCATCCACCGTCTTGCTTTGAGATGAATGCGATGTGACGGCGTAACCGTGAGTGAACGTGTTGAAGCTGGCAGGGAGTTGGCGACCATCGGCCAGCGCAATGCGGCCGTTTTGGATCTCCCGCACCTGGACGCGCTCCCCGTTGATGAATTCCCTGCCGTGATTGGCTTGGAGCAGCAGCCAGTCACCGGCGGCAACTTTCAGTTCACGGGCTTCCCCGACATCAAAGGTGCTGGCGGCATTGGCGGGGATAAAATCCACTTCTGTTCCATCAGGACGGCGGACACGCAAACCGTTTTCAACAACGGCAGCGACCTCGACCGTCTCGCCCCCGTCAAACTTCCGGGTCTTGCGGACAAAACGCAGGCGCTGGCCGGGTTCATATTGGCTGGCATTTTTCTTTTGGGCTTCCGTCCACGAAAGCGAATCAAAGACCCGAAACGCCTGTTCATCCGGGCTGATCACACCATCCGTTTTCAACGTTTCCCGCACCTTCTCGGTCACGGCCTCAATCTCCGCCCAAGTGGGCGAGACCAGTAACGCCGACCTGCCTTGCTTGGCAGCCGACAAATACGCATTGGCAGCCTTTTGATAAAGCTGGCCGTCATCCGTCGGCGCTTCACTGACCGCGCCAAGCTCCATGAGTTTGGCGAACGCCTGGTCGGGTTGTTTGTTGGCAGCCAGTTTGACAATCTGCCGGAAAACTTCGGACTTCTGGCGACGAATGGTCGTCAGTTCACTGAAATGGTAATTGGAATATTGTTCGAGGATGCGGAGCGCATCGCCTTTGGGAACGGAGGAATGCTGGCCGGTATCGCCGGACATAATCACCCGGCAATGCCTGAGACGGGCCAGCTCGAACACTTTGGCCATGTCATCCAGACCGACGGCCCCGGCTTCATCCAGGACAATGATCGAACCGGGGGAGAGCCGGGACTGCGCGTGTTGATCGGCCAGCAGTTTTTGCAGCGTCATGGTCTTGCCCAGATAGGACACCTCTTTGCGGAGCGTGTCGGCGGCGGAAGCAGTAGGAGCGCAGAAAACGGAATCATAACCCCGGTGGCAGAGCGCGGTGGCCAGTTCGACCAGGGCGGTGCTTTTGCCGGAACCGGCCAGGCCACGGAAGCCGGTGAACTGGTCGGGGCTGGTGAGGACGTGTTCCAGCGCCTTGCGTTGGTCCGGGCCGAGACGTGCCGGTGGGTCATACCGGCTGGTGATGGGAGCAACAGCCTCGACGCCAGCGTTGACGCTGTGGATCAGGTAAAGCTCCTTGGTCAGAATCTCTCGTGTTGAAACCTCCGACCCGACCCGGACGAGGTTCGTCTTTCCATTGAGTTCATTTTTTAACTGGTCCAAATCCAATTGGCCGCAGCCTTTGACCAAAGCGGCTTCCAAAATCTTGTGTCGCGGGACGACTGACTGGCGTTCAAAAACGTGTGCAACGCCGTACGCCACGGCCTCATCCGTGCCGACGTGTTGAGCAAAAGGTTTAGCGACGCCATCGGCGGCGCTGGTGACACTCCGTAAGGAGCGCTTCTCGAAAAAGCCGATCTCGCCAAGCTGTTGTTCACGCACCTGTTCATCCGACGCGCCCTTGAGTTTTTTAGGCCGGGACTGGTGGACGACATGGGCGACCTCCTGTTTGGTGAGCTTGCGACCGAGCTTGGCTTCCTGCCGTTTGACCGCCATGTCCCGTTGCTGCGACCGCTTCGAGAACCGTTCAATAAACTTGGCCTCGACACCTTCGATTTCAAAAGCCAAACCCGTGCGCCGGGTGGAGTAACCAAGCCGGTGGAGACGCTTGGCCAATTCATTGCGATAGACCGCCGTGCCGTAATTGAGCGCGCCGAACATGTCGCCGGTCTGAAGCGCCTTCCAACGCCGTTCCGTTTTGTCCCAGGTGCAGTTGAACAGGACGAAATGCGTGTGCAGTTGCGGGTCAAGCGCGCGGGAGGAGGTGTGTAGGAAAGCCGCGCCGACCAGATTGCCAGTAACCCGGTCACCTTCCTCGACGCCCCCCTTACGAATCCTTGTGGCGGCGAATTGTTCCAGTTCCCGGAGCGCGATTCCAGACGCTTCCTTGTGGGCATCAATGATGCGCCGGTCGTTCATCGTGACGGCCAGAATCGAAACGGACTTGGGTGGCGAACACACGAAGTCGAAATAAATCCGGCGTTCCCGGAACTGCTGCGGTGTCAACTGTTCACCCGTCTCTGGATGCTGGTTATCGCACAATTTCAGGAACGTTTCACGGGTAACGACACCACCCGGTTGCAATCCCAACCGTTCAGTGCCGGCACCAATCCAATGGCCATGTTCTGTTTCAGCCTGGGTGTAATAATCGTTATGGGAAAGATGCTCGTCGAAATACATCTCCGCACCCGCCCGATTCTTCTGTGGAATGCCGCTAAACATGACTTGATATTTTACGTCAACACCATCCGCCAAGTTGTAATGAAACCGTTACAACCTGATTGCCCATTCCCCGATAAGATGACGTTCATGCCTGGAACAGTAGCATGAAGTCTAAAACCGATTGCGCCCAAGCGAGCGCAATCTGACATCCGTTTAATGCTATTGGTTATCCGGTAAGTATGCACAGGAGCACCGAACCATTTGTTGCAAGTCTGCATGAAATGAAGCAGCGGTTTCTGAGAGTGGAAACCGCAGAAGTGCCATGACACTTACCCCGCCCCAGGCCGGTGAAGAAGTCGCTCGCCGCCGCGCCATCGAGCGTTCGACAAAAAAGTTGAAGGCGAGCCGAACAACGGTCGGATGAAACGCCGTAGATATGAGCGCAGCCGGAGCACAGGTTGCCTGCCAATAAACGGACAGGCATGACCCGGCACACCTATACGGATGGACGCATTACCGGCCAGAGAAAGGAGCAAACCAAACATTATGAGCACACGCATTGATTACACACAGATCGCCACGAAACTGGATTACACGGCGCTGGAGAAAAAGCTGACGCAACTGGCGGAACGCGAACCGCCCAAAAAGCGGAAAACCGCCGGTGACGTATTGGAGCCGTTGCGCGAGCGGTTGCTGGCGTTGCAACGCAAGGGATGGAGCAGCAAGCAACTGGTGGATGAATTGAAGGCCGCCGGCGTGCCGGTGAGTCCGGCGCGGTTGCGCGAGTGCTTGAATCGCTGGACGGCTGGCGGCAACGGAGGCGCCAGGCGGCGAGGAACCAGGCGGGGCAAACGCGCCACCGCTCATGCCTCAACGCCGCCAGCACCAAGCCAAAGCGGACGGAGCAAGAACACATCAGGTGACGGCCAGCCAGGACTCCGGCTGCCCGAACGTTGAGCGCAGTCGCGTTGAAATCCTGACGCGCATCCGCGTTTGAAAAGCTTGCAGGCCCGTGCGGTCAGGGCGCTTGGCCAAAGCCGGCCAGCGACCTGCCTCGCACGCGCCTGCTTCGCTGGTAGATGAAGGGCAGTCGCCCGCCTGTCCGTGGCTGCGCGCTGCCGGGACGAAGTGTCCGGCGCTGCCCGCCACCGACAACCAGGGAGAGTGAAAATGTAAACGTTTACAAGTTCATTGGGGTAGCCAAAGGCTGGCCATCAGTTTCCGCAAGCACGCTCAGTAATTAGAGCGTGAAACTAAAAACTAAAATCGCGCTGAAGCTCTCGAAACGAGAGTTTTACTGGTTCATTATCATCATCGCTTTGGCGCTGCCATATCTGGTCAAGCTGGTATTGGCATGGTTGAACTGATGGCAACGGACATTGATTGTTCAATAAACCGGCAGTCGCCGGAACCGAAACGACGCAATTGCTTGAGCCGAGACGGAGCATTGAACGCATCCGAGTCCCAATCTCTGCCGCTGATTGGCGGAGGGAACGCTCGCAGGCCCGTTACTGGCATGGTGCGTTGCTAAATCGGCAAGCCCAAAGCCAGCAACACGCCTGCTTCACTTCATCAAAAATTAGCCGGTTCGTGAGCGCCGACCGTCCCGCCGACCGGAGCGGACGCAAAGCAGTTCAGTTAGAGTGTCCGCTCCGAACGTCGTGCCGTTCGTCGTCACCAACCGGACAGGAAAACGAAATCGCGCCGGTCGTTTGCCGGTGATTCGTCCATTTCTCGCCGCGTGCTACGTCATGGGTTTGCGTTCGTTTGTAAAGACCGCTTCTAGGAGTGGATTGCTGGTTTGTCGGAACGGCGTCCGAACCTTTGTTGCTGCGTCGTGCAGTCAAACGTCGCCGGCCTGCTTTGTAGGCGCTCTGGCTGCCGCGCCGGGCAGCGTGGTGATGCTCGCGCATCGCCTGCTACATCCTCTTGTCACGCACTGTCCCTTGCCGTCACATTGCGTGGCCGTGCTTTGCTTTTTTTGTGAACGCCAATCCCGGCTTCCTGTCAAAACTTCGCCTTCTTAGGCCAGGTAGGATACCTGAAATTCCCTCAATTGAGGCTTCATTGGTGAGAGTTTGACCGCCAGTTTGCGGTCGGCTTGATGACCCCATACTTAAATAAATTTCCCAAGGCGTGGATTGTTCCGCCTTGGAAGTGTTTTTGTGCCAACGATTTTGACCGTTGACATTGCAAGAAACAAGGAGGCTCGAAGCCATGTGCCGACAACAGAAACGCCAACGCTGCCCCATGAAGGTGATTTTAACTGGCACCTACTCCCTAACGCCAGACTGGCGGCACTGCTAAAATGGCCGGTTGGAAAGTGAAGAAGACGCTGAACATCGTTGGCCGACAGGTCAGCAAGTTCCGCAACCAGCGTGACTGGTCGCAGGAGGACTTGGCGGGCCGGTTACAACGGACCGGCTGGGCCATCTCACGCAGCGGCGTTTCCAAGATCGAAGGCGGCACGGTTTATGTCCATGACTTCCAAGTCACCTGGCTGGCCGCCGTATTGGGCGTGCCCAGGGACGCTTTATATCCCCAATTGGATTCAGGCCGGCCAATTCAAGACGCGATTCTTCGCTACATCCATAACGCCAAACGCGGTCTCGTGCTGCCGCTGGCTTCATTTTCTCGCCCGTCGTAACTGTGAAACACCCGTATATAAAGGAGGAACGTATGGAACCCATCCCCAAAACCGAAGAACAGCCTGCCGTCACGCCAACCGAGCGGTTGGCCTATTCCGTTCAGGAATCTGCCGACCTGCTGGGCGTGAATTATTTCAGCGTTTACCGGCTCATCCAGCGTGGTAAACTCAAAGTGTGCCGGGCTTTGCGCGGCAAGCTGCTGGTGCCGCGCGCGGAATTGCTAAAACTCTTGGGAACTCAATGAGGCCAATATGAGCAACCGATTCGACGACCGCCGACCAACAGCGTTGGAGGACCAAGCCTACGCCGAGGCCAGCCAGCATTTTGCCGAACACCTGGAACAATTTCCGGTCAGCCGCGCGGCCGTTGAACGACTGGAGCGGAACATTGCCAAAACAACACTGGCAGCGAACATGGCCGCATCAAAACCAACACCCAAAGAGAATATCTTCCAAGTTTACGGTGACGGGCAATGGCACAAAAGCGTTGATCTGATAGACAACATTTGCCTTTGCCACCGTCCCATCACGGGCGGGGTGGAATATGCGGTGGTGGAGCATTTCCCGGCGCGCGGCACGAACGAAATCTGGAACCGGGGATGGAATGCGGTAGAGGTTTTGAAAGTTTTTGCACAAGAGCAACGGCAAGCGTTACAGATTTGGACGGAGGACATGACGGCGCAGGTGAAGGAATTTCTGGTGGAGAAATATCCCGGCCAGGATATGAGCCGCGTGGCTGACAGCTTCATGCACCGATTCACTCACGCCGTCTCCCAACAGCACTCCCCATCTCACGAACAAAATCATAACCGAGGAATTCGGATTTGAGTCGGAAAATATTGACGGAATCAAAAAGAAGCACGCAACAGTTGGGTTGAAACCAATTTGTCCATTGTATCCCGTATTGTATCCCGGAACCAATTTTCAAAGCCAAAAGCAGCCAATGGTGGTAAAAGTTAAAACGAAAAGAACCACTGTGAACATTGAGCGAATCAGTGATTGCACCCCAAAGCAAAACATAGCAAAAACTGCGTTTTTGGATTTTCAGTCCTCTGCTCTACCAACTGAGCTACCCAGCCGACCGTGGCCGCGCATTAAACCCCGTGTTTGAACCATTGGCAAGGTGAAACGCAAAGGTGACACAACAGTGTATCTGTGCGCTTGCAATACAGTTTGCTTTTGGGACATTAAAAAGATGGCAAAACCACCGAAAACCTCCCGATTGTCTGGCATTGTCGAGTTGGTATGCCCGATGCTTGGAATCGGATGTGCCGAAAACCCAAGCTTGCAAACTGTTGTTCCTCCTGTCTGGATTAAAGAGTGTCCGCCGTTTACTCATTCTCCTTCTGAGCATGGCCGCGACTTCGGAGTTCGGGCAGGAACCGGTGCTGACTATGGCGATGATCCGTCATGTTCAACCACCGGTGCGAAAACCAGCAGTGATCCACAATGATTCCACGGCCAATCGCTATTATTACAATACTCCCGCTCCCCGCCCCCAATTCCCGGCAGCGGCGGCAAATCTCGACGATCAAAACGTCACCGATTCGCCATCCGATTCGCACCTCGAAAAACAGAGCAATCCCAATCAGCGCAATTTGTTTCAGTTGGTTCACAAAAAAGTGTGCGCGGACGGGCATACCGGCAAATGGGTGGATGTCGCGGCCGGATACGGGCAGATTGGGGGAGCGGAACCCGGCCTCGAGAAAAACTCAGTGGAGCTGGAGCAGCCAGGTCGCGCCTACCTCAAGGCCAGTTTCAGTTTTTGATCCGTCTTTGTATTTCCTTTCCCGTCAATCCGGCGGTTTTTACAGGCGCCCGGATTATGTTTTTCATCGCGCCGGCGGCCCATCCGTGTTAATTCGTGTGCGCCCGTGGTTAAAGTTCCCAATAACAAAACACGCGACTTTCTGAACACCGCCGGCTGGGGCAGCGCCATCAGTGAACCCCTCACCGGCGACGCTTCCGGCCGACAATATTTCCGTCTGCAAACGGGCAACCAAAGCGCGGTTCTGATGGATGCCTCATCGGTCCTGGAGAGCGTGGCGCCTTTCACCCGGATCAGCCAGCATCTCCATGCGCTCGGCTTCAGCGTGCCGACCATCATCGCCCGGGATGATAAAAACGGCCTCCTGCTGCTGGAGGATTTTGGCAATGATACCTTTGCCCGTCTGCTGGACAACCAGGGCGAACCGGAAAAGCTGTTTACGCTGGCAACTGATGTCTTGATTGCCCTCCACCAGCATCCAAAGTCAATCCCAACCGGCCTGCGGAAGTATCATCCGGAAAACATGCTCGCGGACATCGGACTGTTTTTGGAATGGTGCACGCCCGCAATTTCCGAAGCGGGCAAGACGGAATTCAAAACCGTCTGGCGGGAGGTATTGCCCCTGGCGCATCAGGTTCCGGCGTCGCTTCTGCTGCGCGATTATCACGTGGCCAACCTGATGTTGCTTCCGGAACGCGAAGCTGTCCGGCAGGCCGGACTCCTGGATTTTCAGGATGCGTATCAGGGGCCGATCACGTATGACCTGGTGTCTTTGCTGGAAGATGCCCGGCGCGATGTCCCGGACCAGCTCAGGGAAGAGATGGTGGCGCGTTACCTGGCCCGGTTCCCGGCCCTCGACCGGAAGGCTTTTGAAACCTCACTGGCCATTCTGGCGGCGCTGCGGCATACGCGCATACTGGCCATTTTTGAACGGTTAAGCCGGCACGGGAAAAAACCCGATTACAAGAAACTTCATTCGCCGCGGGTGGAACGCCTGTTGCAAAGAGCGTTGGTTCATCCCAAGCTGGCGAGCGTCAAACAATGGATGGAACGATATGCTTAATTTGGAAAATAGGGGAACATTCAACATTCAAAATCGAACTCTCAACGTCCAACAAACCACCTTGGCGAGACCATTGGATGTTCGGTGTTGAATGTTGAATGTCTTATGCCCGCTAAACTCAAAAAAGCCATGGTCCTGGCCGCCGGCTACGGCACGCGGCTGAAGCCGTTGACCGACCGGCTGCCCAAACCGCTCGTCCCGGTCGCCGGCAAGCCGATGATTGAATATGCGCTCGACAAATTGCGGGCGTATGGGATCGAGGAGGTCATCATCAACGTTTCGCACCTCAAGGATCAGTTAACCGCTTATTTGTCTGCCTTCAATGACCTGTCCGTCAAAATCTCCGAAGAAGCCGAACCCTTGGAAACCGGCGGTGGATTGAAGCAGGCGCTGCCGTTTCTGGGCCACGAACCCTTTTTCACCATCAACAGCGACATCATCTGGCTGGATGAACAGGAAGGTGCACTGGAACGGCTGGCCCGGCACTGGGACGACACAAAAATGGACGTACTGCTCCTCGCGCAATCCAAGGCCAAAGCCGTCGGCCATGACCGGGGCGAAGATCATCTCTTCATCAAACGCGACAATACCATTGAATGGAATGACCGGGAGGCGCCTTACATCATCGCCGGCATCGGGATCCTGCATCCCCGCATTTTATTGAATGCTCCGGCCGGGAAATTCACCGTCAAAATCCTCTGGCACCAGGCACTCAAACAAAACCGGCTCGCGTGCCTGCCCCATCACGGCCAATGGTTCCAGACCGGCACCATCAAGGACATCCAATCAGCCGAGAAACATTTGTCGAGGCCCGGAGGTTCTCCTCAACCTGAGCCGGGTCAAGCGGCCGG
This sequence comes from Verrucomicrobiota bacterium, assembly GCA_049516755.1. Lineage (GTDB taxonomy): Bacteria > Verrucomicrobiota > Verrucomicrobiia > Limisphaerales > UBA11358 > UBA11358. Next base: position 21,401 of record JBEKSU010000094.1, read on the forward strand.
CTTACAATCTGAACCACAGAAAACGTGAGATGATTTCGAACCGATTTATTTCTGCCGGTGGCAGAGGTTCCCGGTACGCGGCCTGGAGCCTCGTGCTGCTGGCGCTGGTCCATCTGTGCTGGTTGCAAGTGCAGCCGGATTCGGAGCTGCACCGGATTTTTGCTTTCGCAACGCATTCCACCGCCAGCCGCGCGGCATTGATGCAGTATGCGCAACTCGACCGGATGGCGGATCAGACGGCGGGTGGAAACGTCCTGCTGAAGCTGGCCGGATATGCAAAGACAAACCCGGTCGTCGAAAATTCCCTGGGTTTTGTTTATTACCGGTCAAGTTACGCCCTGTACCCGAGGCGGATGTTCGTTGCCCCGGCTGACCAGGTCATCAACAACGGCCGGGACATCATGCGGATCGAATTCAGTCCCACCTGGCAATGGTTGCAGGAGCATGATGTCCATTCCGTATTTACCTTCGGCAACGACCATCCCGGCGGAGAGATGCTGCGGTTGGAGTCCCTGCCCGCTCGTGATAATCCGTCCGGGATGCCGGCCAACCAACCGGGAGGCTACCCATGACGCTGACGGCGTGTTGCCTGTATCTGCTGCTGATGGTGCTGCTGGGATATGCCCTGCTCTCGGCCATTCATCCTTCAAATCAAATGACGATTGTTCAATTGATTGGGCTGGGACCCGCCGTGGGCGCCGGAACCCTGGGATGCTTGCTGTTTTGGGCGTCCCTGATCGGGTTCGTCCCCTCGCGAAACCTGTTGGCAATCATCGGCGTCCTGACACTGGCCAGTTTGTTGGTGATGAAAAAGAAAAACCGGCTGATGCGGATAAATATCCCGGCGACCGATTGGACGACCGGCGATGTGTGGATCGTCGCGCCGTTGGCCGTAATGGTGGCGGTGCTGGTGATGATCACGGCAGGCGCCCTCTCGACGCCGCTGGTGGAGTGGGACGCGTTTGCCATCTGGGGCTTCAAGGCGAAGGTGTTGGCGCACGAAGCCTTGTGCCCGACGCCGGCTTATTTTCATGATCTGACCTTGAGCTACAGCCATTTGGATTATCCGCTGATGGTGCCGTTTCTGACGGCCGGCGCGTATGCCGCAATGGGAACAGTTGATGACCAGACCGGGAAACTGGTGTCGGTGTTTCTGGATGTTCTGATTGTGCCGATGGCGTATCTGGGGTTGCGATGGAAGCTGCGGCGGCTGCCGGCGGCGTGCTTGAGCGCGATTCTGGCCATGCTGCCGGTGATGTTTCGGTACGGGGGCGTCGGCTGCGCGGACCTGCCGCTGGCAATGTTTTATGCCGGCAGCATTTTTTACGTGGCCCGATGGATTGACCGGCAACAAGGGCCGGACCTCATCCTGGCCATCCTGTTCAGCGCCTTCGCCGCGTTCACAAAAAACGAAGGCCTGGTGCTGGCATTGATGAATGTCGTGGTGATACTGGGATTTGGGTTTTGCGCCGTTCGGCGCCGCGCCTGGATTGGAGCTGCTGTTTTTTTCGCCGGTTTGCTGGCGATGGATGCGGCATGGTTGTTCTGGAGTCGGAATCTGCCACGCACCCATGAAGATTACGGGTCAAAATTATTGTCACCAATGTTGGTGGCTCATTTGCCAAGATTGAAGGAAATTATTCCCGCGATGCTGGCGCAAACAACCGAATTCCATGTTTGGGGTTTGTTGTGGATCATGGCAGGAATGCTGGCGCTGCTGGGATGGCGGGCGCTGGCACGGCCTTATGTGCTGGCCGTTTGGATTTTGCTGGGAATGCAACTGATGGTTTATGCACTGGCGTACAGCGTGACCCCGTGGGACCTCACCGTGCTGATGCCCATGACCATGGATCGATTGCTGTTGCATGCGGTCCCGGCGGTCATTCTTCTGGCCGGCTGGCATTGGTCCGAAATGGAAACTCCACCGCGAATTGTGGAGAAATTACCTCCATGAAACAATATGTAGCAGCGGACGTCAGTCCGCTCATGATTTCAGTCGAAGAAATTTGAGCCGGCTCGCGTCGGCTCCTACGGTGGAAGGCGGGTGTTGCTGGTCCGTTGACCTTCCCTGCCCGGTTTCGGGTCTGGCATAAACTTAGATAATCTGCGGAGGCACCTTCTCCGGATCTACGCCCAATTCTTTGATAGCCTTCTCTACGACTTCGCGCTCAACCAATCCTTTTTCTGCCAGCGCATAAAGCGTCGCTATGACGGTGGACTCGGCGTCCACCTCGAAGAAGCGCCGCAGCCGGACGCGGGTGTCGCTCCGGCCAAAACCGTCCGTGCCCAGCGTCATCAATCCGCCAGGAACCCACGGCGCAATCTGGTCGGGCACCAGCCGCATGTAATCCGAAACCGCGACAAAGATCCCCTGCTCTTTCGCCAGCAAAGTCTCGACGTAAGACTTCTTCGGCGGCAGCGTGGGATGCAGCATGTTCCATCGTTTGGAACCCAGTGCATCGTTGCGAAGCATTTTGTAGCTCGTCGCGCTCCACACATCAGCCGACACGCCGTAACGTTCGGCCAGAATTTCCTGCGCCTTTAGCGCCGAGTTGATGATTGATCCGCTGCCGAAGATGTGGGCCTTGAGTTTTTTGCCTTCCACGCCGGACTTGAATTTGTAAAGCCCCTTCAAAATACCGTCCTCGACACCGGCCGGCATCGGCGGCATGGGATAATTCTCGTTGTAAAGCGTCAGGTAATAAAAGATGTCCTCGCCCTCGGCATACATACGCCGCAGGCCGTCGGCGACGATGACGGCGATTTCGTAAGCGAACGCCGGATCGTAAGCCAGCAATGTCGGCACGCTGCCGGCATGGAGCAGGCTGTGGCCGTCCTGATGCTGGAGTCCTTCGCCGTTGAGCGTCGTGCGCCCGGACGTTGCGCCGAGCAAAAAGCCTCTTGCCCGGATGTCGCCAGCCAGCCAGAACAAGTCGCCCACGCGTTGCGGGCCGAACATCGAGTAGTAAATGTAAAACGGCACCATCGGCACGCCGTGGGTCGCGTACGACGTGCCCGCCGCAATGAACGACGCCATCGAACCGGCCTCGGTGATGCCCTCTTCAAGAATCTGCCCGTCCTTCTTTTCGTGGTAGTAAAGCAACGACTGGCTGTCCACCGGATCGTAAAGCTGACCCTTGGACGAATAAATGCCGATGTCTTTGAACAGCGCGTCAAGACC
>JBEKSU010000095.1:0-12420 GCA_049516755.1 Verrucomicrobiota bacterium
CTATCAGCTCAGCAGGGACAACTCGAACCAGCCGGGTTACAGCTTCACCAGCCATCAGGTCGGGTTCGAGATCGGGTACAGCTACTGACCTCGTCCCGCCGGCCCGGCTCAGAACCAGGTGAATTTCTCCGGCACGATTACAATGTCGTAGGGTTTCAGGTAGAACGATTTGCCCCCCCGTCCTTCCATCACCTGCTTCAGGTTCAGGATGTAAACCCGTGTGCCCGCGGCTTCCCGCCGGGTCACCTGCACCTTCTTCAAGTTCGCCTTCTCATAGTCAAATCCCCCCGCTTCCATCACCGCTTCCAATGCCGTGATCGGGTGGTCCGACATGATTTTTCCCGGGTGGAGCACCGACCCGCTCACATAAACCGGGAAGGTGGAGCTTTGCACCTCCACCGTCACATCTTTCGACAATAGTTGCGTCGAATACAGGTCGGTCAATTCCTTTTCCAATTCCGCCGGGGTCTTTCCCGCCGCCTTGACTTCTCCAATCACCGGCATGGAGATCATCCCATCTCTTCGGATCGGTTGGATCGTATTCAGATTGGGGGTGCCCGGGAAGGAAATCTTCAGCACGTCGCTCTCGCGCAGGGTGGCAATTTCCGTGGTGTTGGTGTCTTGCACGGCGGCCGGGGGCAGGGGAGGTTGCGTCTGGCAACCGGCGGCCAGGGCCAGCAGCACCAGCCCCGGCACAAGTTGTTTCAGACAGCGGACGAAACAACCGCTTGCTCCAATGATGATATTGTTGATGAATATTTTGGTCATAGTTAATTCCCTCGGTTCAGAATGATGCACCCTTTTTGAACAGGAATGGCCAAAAATGTCAATTCACATTTGCCGGATGATTGGCGTTACCAGGCGGCATTGCACTTTGAATCGACCGATCGTGTGGAATGCCCGGTCCATACCGGTGACTCAGCGGTGCGGGTTGGCTCGTTCATCCCGCTCGAAAGCTTGAGGAGGCGCATCTGCGCAAAATCATCGAGTGCGCCTCCAGCCTGGCCGACGCCGGAATCCTCGGCATTGACCGGGCCACGCGATCTGCCTTCCGCCTTTAAAACTATGAATCTAATGCTATAATGTAGCAAAATTCGTGATGTGAATTCAATAATTGTCAAGGTTTCACCAAAACATGGTTGGTCAATTTCCTGACTTTCCACAATCTTTCTGCTTGTAAGGTGCAGGACAGCGCCGAACATGCATCAACCAACGTTGAACCAAACAATGAAAAAACTAATATTGATTACCGCAACATTCGGTTTCGCCGCCGTGCTATCTGCTTCTGCGGCGGACGGAAAAACAAACTGGGATGGACTCTGTGCCAAGTGCCACGGCGTGGATGGCAAAGGCCAGACCAAGATGGGCCAGAAACTGGGCGTCAAGGATTTCACGGACGCCAAGTTCCAGGCGGGTCTCAAGGATGACGAGGCATTCAAGACAATCAAGGAAGGCAAGAAGGACGCCGACGGCAAGACCTTGATGAAGGCCTTTGACACCCTGTCCGACGACGACGTCAAGGCGCTGGTCACCTTTGTGCGGGGTTTTAAATCGTAACGGTTTCGTTCGAAGGATTGCCGGGAGGGATGCCGGCGCGCTCGGGGCGGGGGAAGATGTGAGGCGCCTTGGCGGAGCATGGCTCCCTTTGTCGGAAGGGCAACCTTCGAATCCGGGCTGATGATCCGTCCGGCCGGTGGGAAAAGCCGGCCGGAACATCCGTCAATCCATTTTGCGCCATGCACCGATTCAAAATGCCGCCCCAGATTTTCCGGCTGGTCTTGTTGACGCTGGCCATCGTCGGTTCCTACCTGATTGCGCGCGCCGTTCTGACGCCGGCATCGTTCGGGGAATTTGGCTGGTATCGTGGCGAGGCGCTGGTGGAGTTGCGCTCGCGCCCGCCGGTTTATGCGGGCAAGCAGGCGTGCGATGAATGTCATTCCGACGTGCTCCAGAAGCTTGCCAAGTTCGAGCATAACACGTTGTCCTGTGAAGCCTGCCACGGCGTCAGCCGCGAACACGCGGAAAATCCCGACATCCTGCCTGTCAAGCTGACTGGCAGTTATTGCATTCGTTGCCACGAGGCCAATCCTTCCCGGCCCAAGTGGTTCAAGCAAATTGTCGTCAAGGATCACTACCCCGGGAAGTGCATCGAATGTCACGTGCCCCATCAACCCAGTCAAACTCCATGAAGACCCAATTCAGCCGGCGCGGCGCATTAACGAGACTGGGCGGAGCCATCGCCGGGTTGCTCACCCTTTCCGCCGCCCGCGCCGCCAAGGCGGCAGTGCAAAAGATTTTTGTTTCGTCGGGCGCACCGAACGATTACGACCCCATGAAGCACAAGTGGCTCATTTGCATTGACGTCAACAAGTGCATCGGCTGTGGACTGTGCGTCGAAGCGTGCAAAAAGGAGAACAGTGTGCCGGAAGGTCCCTACTTCCGGACTTGGATCGAGCGTTACATCATCCCCAAACCGGAGCCTGGCTCGGGCCGGACCCGCGGCGAAACCCTGGTGGATTCCCCCAACGGCGGCATGCACGGTTTTCCGCCGTCGCCCGTGCCCGCGGACCAGATCGAGCATTCCTTTTTCGTGCCGAAACTGTGCAACCTCTGTGAACACTCGCCCTGCGTTCAGGTATGTCCGGTCGGCGCAACATTTGACGCTCCCGACGGGACGGTGCTGATTGATCCCAAATATTGCATCGGTTGCGGCTTTTGCATCCAGGCCTGTCCTTACGGCTGCCGCTTCCTGAGTCCCGTCACCCACACCGCCGAGAAATGCACGTTATGTTATCACCGCATCACCCGCGGATTGAAACCGGCGTGTGTCGAAATCTGCCCCGCGCAGGCGCGCGTCTTTGGCGATTTGAAAAATGCAGGGCCGGACGATCCCATCCGGAAATTCTACGAGAACAACCGGGTGCAGGTGCTCAAGCCGCATCTGGGTACGGAACCGCGCGTGCTGTACGCCGGTCTCGACAAGGAGGTCAGATAACATGACCACTGAAATAACCAACGTGGTGGTCGAGGTCCTCCCGAGGTTCGAAGGCTACGTCTATCCCAATGAGGCAATCCCGCATCCGTTGTGGGGCTTCCTGATTGTGCTTTATCCGTACATCACCGGCCTCGTTGCGGGCGCCTTCATCATGGCGTCGCTGGTCCGGGTGTTCAAGGTCAAGGCGCTCGAACCGGTGTACCGCCTTGCCATGCTGACCTCGCTGTCGTTCCTGCTTTGCGCGACCCTGCCGTTGTTGTTCCATCTGGGGCATCCCGAGCGCTGCTACGAAATCATGATGACTCCGCATCTGACTTCGCCGATGGCGATCTTCGGTTTCGTTTACGCCTGGTATTTGATGGCGGTGCTGCTGCTGGAACTTTGGTTCGATTATCGCCAGGACCTGGTGGAATGGGCGAAGGTCACGCCGGGGTTCAAGGGCATCATCTATCGCGCCTTCACCGTGGGCGTGACTGATGAATCCCATGAAGCGCTGGCGCTGGACGCGAAGATGGGCTGGATACTTTCAATTGTCGGCATCCCGTCGGCATTCCTGCTGCACGGCTACGTCGGTTTCATTTTCGGTTCCATCAAGGCCAACCCCTGGTGGGGCAACGGGCTGACGCCGATCATCTTTATCCTGTCCGCCATCGTATCGGGCATCGCCCTGTGCGTGTTCAATTACATGGTCCTGACCTGGATCCGGCGCCACACTGTGGATATGCGTTGCCTGGACACGATGGCGATGTTCCTTTTCTACGCCCTGATCGTGGACGCCTCCGTTGAAGGGCTGGACTGGATTCATCGCGACTTCGCGGCAGAAGAGGGATTCTCGGTGTTGCAGATCATGATCCGTGAGAAACTCTTTTACACGCTGAATCTCGGCCAGGTTGCCATCGGCACGTTGCTGCCGATGTTGCTGCTCGGCTCGCTCCAGGTTCTGCGCCGGCGCGTGCCGGAGGTGGTCCGCCGCCGGATGATTTTTGGCAGCTCGTTCGTGATCCTGATCGGCGTGCTGGCCATGCGCTGGAACGTCGTCATCGGCGGACAGCTCTTTTCCAAGAGCCTGCGCGGGGTGATGGGATACAAGCTGGAATTCGCCGGAGTGGAAGGCTGGCTGATGGGACTCATTCTACTTGGCCTGCCGTTCATTATTCTCACCGTGCTGGTGAAACTGTTTTTGTCCGAACAGTTGCCCAGCAGCGAGCACACCCCCCAAGACGTCGTCGCTGCGGAAGTATAACCAGCCACCATGACCAAAAACTGGCGCCAGCCGACAAGACAATGAGAAACGCCCGGCCAAAACGGATTGCCCGGGGAAAAATGACGCGTCCGCGCGCGCCGATGAGGTCGTGAATCCGCAAACCCGAACCACACTGACGCTGGCAGGATTGACCGCCGCCTTCCTGTTGCTGACGGTGTTGTTTCTCTTGAATCTGCCGGGCCGGCCGGTTCAGCTGCCTCCGATTCCGCTGGTGGACACCAATTTTCTGAACACCGCGACCGTGCGGCGGTCGTATGCGGATCTGGAGCGCGCCCACGAAGATCTGTCCGATTTTGATTGTTACGCCTGCCACGAACAGGGGAAGCCGCCGCTGCTGCGATACGACACGAATCAGAACCTGATCATCCCCAAGGAACATTCGGACATTGTCATGGGGCACGGCAGCCATGGCCGCAACAACAACTGTTTCAATTGCCACAATGAGACCAACCTGGAATTGCTGCAGACGCGTGACGGACGCCAGGTGAAATTCTCGGACAGCCCGCTCTTGTGCGGCAGTTGCCACGGCCCGACGTATCGGGATTGGGAAGCCGGCGCGCACGGCCGCATCAGCGGCTATTGGGACCACAGCCTGGGCGCTCCCGAACGGAAGCAGTGTGTGAATTGCCACAATCCCCATTCGCCGCATTTTCCGTCGCGCCAACCCGCGCCCGGCCCGCACCCGTTGCGGCCGATAACCGCCGCCGCTGAACCCGGGCCGGATCACTGACATGCCAGCTCCCGCACCCAGTCCAAATCCGGAATCCGCGCCGGCCGACGCGGGCATGAGCCGCCGGAACTTCCTGCGCACTTCCGCGGTGGTGACGACCGGGCTGGCCGCCCTGGCTGCCAGCCTGAAGCCGTTGCTCGAGATGAACGACTTCCCGACCATGGAGCGGTTTCTGCAGAAGTATTACAAGGAGATGACGCCGGACGACATGGCGAAGGTCATCAAACGCATCGAAGACGAAACGGAAAAGCAGTATGGCATCCGTCCCCATGTCCGCGATTTGAAACCCATGAACGGCGTGGAGTTTGTCTATTGCCTCAACCTGACGCGCTGCATCGGGTGCCGCAAATGTGTCCACGCCTGCGTGGGGGAAAACAACCAGTCGCGCAACCCGGAAATCCAATACATCCGCGTGCTGCGCCTGCCGGACGGCTCGCTGGACATTGACAAGGCCGAACACTTTTACGCGCCGGAATCGGTCCCGGAAAAGGGCTATTTCTACATGCCGGTGCAGTGCCAGCAGTGCAAAAATCCGCCGTGCGTGAAGGTTTGTCCCGTCCACGCCACGTGGCAGGAAACCGACGGTATCACCGTGATTGATTACGACTGGTGCATCGGCTGCCGCTATTGCGAAGCCGCGTGTCCTTATTGGGCGCGGCGTTTTAATTTCACCAAGCCTTCGATTCCCAAGGAACGCCTGAACCCGAACATGGCCTATCTGGGCAACCGCCCGCGGCGCCAGGGCGTGATGGAGAAATGCCATTTCTGCATCCAGCGCACGCGAGCCGGACGTTATCCCGCGTGTCTCGAAGTTTGTCCCGCGGGCGCGCGCAAGTTTGGCAACATTCTCGATCCCGACAGCGAAGTTTCCTACATCCTCCGGACCAAACGGGTCTTTATTCAACTGAAGGAGGAATTGGGAACCTCGCCCCGGTTTTTCTATTACTTTGACGTATGATGACGAGAATCCAGCGGGCCATCCGGAATTATTTCGTGTTTCTCGCACGCTGCGGACGCATCGCATTGGTCGGCGACTGGCGTTATTCGTTGTGGGTGGGAACGCTGATGATCATCTGTCTGCTGGGGCTTCATGCCTACTGCCGGCAGTTTGCCAACGGCCTCATCCTTACCGGCATGAGCGACGAGGTGTCGTGGGGTGTTTATATCGCGAACTTCACCTTCCTCGTCGGCGTGGCGGCCGCGGCGGTGATGATGGTGATTCCGGTTTACATTTACGACAACGAGGAGTTGCACGACCTGGTCATCTTCGGTGAGTTGCTGGCGGTGGCGGCCATCATCATGTGTCTCTTGTTCGTCACGGTGGACCTGGGCCGCCCGGACCGGTTCTGGCATCTCATCCCGGGCATCGGCCAGTTCAATTTCCCCAAATCCATGCTCAGTTGGGACGTGATCGTGCTCAATGGCTATCTGCTCCTGAACGTCCACATCTGCGGCTATCTGTTGTATTGTCGCTACCAGAAAAAAATGCCGGCGAAGTGGTTTTACGTTCCGTTTGTGTTCATCGCCATCGTCTGGGCCATTTCGATTCATACCGTGACGGCGTTTCTCTACGTGGGCCTGGGGGGCCGGCCGTTTTGGAACCAGGCCATCATCGGCCCGCGCTTTCTCGCGTCGGCCTTCACTGCCGGTCCGGCATTGATCATCCTGGCGATCCAGGTGGTCCGCCGCGTCACCGCCACCGGTCCCGCTGGCGGAATCACCCGGCTTTCGGGGCAGGCCGGTGCGGCGAAGGCGGCCTCCAGCCGCGCAGCGACTCTGGACGATCTGGAGTTGTTGACCCGCCACCTGCCGCAGTTCGCCTCGGTTTCAATGGAAATCCGCCGCGAACTGTTGCCTGGTTTGGCGGTGTTGGAAGTGGAGGCGGGCGATGTCCTGTTGCGCCAGGGTGAAACGGACAAAGAGGCCTATTTTGTCTTGAAAGGACGCGTCGTGGTCGAGCGGGAAGAAAGCGGCCGCCGCCGCGTGACGCGCAGCTCCGGACCGGGCGAACAATTCGGCGAGGTTTCCGCCTTGGCCGGAAGCCCCCGCATGGCCACGGCTGTCGCGGAGCAAGCCACTCAGGTGCTGCGTGTGCCGGCGGATGTCTTGCGCGAACTGATGAAGACGCCCCAGATGAACAAAATCATCCGGGCGCGGATGGCCGAGCGGCTGATGTTCACGGATCACGCGCTGATGACGCTGCGCGGGATTGTGCAGGTGGCCATGACCATCAATGTTTTTCTGCTGGTCTGCGAGGTTTTTACCGAATTTTACGCCGGCGGCCTGCATATCGTGTCATCCCGATACCTCTACCTTGGCTTGAACGGCCATCACGCGCTGGTGCCGTGGATTTGGACGGCCATCACGTTCAACCTTACGGCCATGGTCTTGCTCGTGCTCCCGGTCAGCCGCAGTTTGAAATGGCTCAACGTCACCTGTGTGTTGTGCATCGTCGGCATCTGGATTGAAAAAGGGATGGGATTGGTCATCCCCGGTTTCATTCCCACGCCGCTGGGAGAAATGATGGAGTACACGCCGACTCTCAACGAAACCCTGGTATGTTTTGGCATCTGGGCTTTCGGCCTGCTGTGTTACACGGTTTTCCTTCGCATGGCGGTGCCGATTCTCCAGGGCAAACTTTCCAGAGCGAACGAGGGACAACCCGAACCCGCCGCCGGCGCACCCGCTTTGAGCGCCGCGGTCAAACTTTGAGCCCAGCCAACTTATGGCCATCCAACTCACTGCCGCCGACGCCCGCCAGTCGCTTAACGGGCACGTGGCCGCCCGCGGCCGGGAGATCCGTGAGAAATACGGCCCGCACATCGGTTGGCCGGAGTTGCGGCAAATCCTCGAAGACCGCGCCTGCGTGCGGTATCCCTGCGAAATCGTCTTTGATGCCGGACCGCTGGAACCGGGCGAGTTTGCGCATCCCGTCGCCAGGGGGGACCATCCGGAGGATGGCTTTACGATGTATGTCCATCCATTTTTCATGACGCAATTGCCGCAGGTGCCTTATCTGGTCCTCTACCAGCTCGTCCTGGTCAACTACGGTGAATTCGCCTCGGCGGATGACGCCGAAACGTTCGGGGCCGCCGTCCTGGGGTTTTCCCAACCGGAGTATTACCACGCACTCTGTGAACTGGCTGACAGCTGTCCATTAGAACCATAGGAATATATTATTAATTATATGAACAATATTAACTTATGTTTGCCTTGCGAAAGCGGGTTTTGCTCCCTACCGTTGCCGTCGAGATGTTTGAATCGGGATGGGGAGTTGGACTTCGCCTGGTCACCCGTAGGGATGGACCGCCGCCCGAAATTTGCTGAATAGTCACGTGAAATTGATCAACAACTGCAACCGAAAATGCTTATGAAAAAAATGCTCGCAATCGGACTGACTGTGTTCGTGGTTTCCGCCGTGTCCGCCCTCGCCGGCGACGCCAAGGCCACCTATGACAGCAGCTGTGCCAAGTGCCACGGAGCCGACGGCAAAGGCCAGACCAAGATGGGCCAGAAACTCGGCATCAAGGACTACACCGACCCCAAGGTGCAGGACGCGTTGAAGGATGACGCCGCCTTCAAGGCCATCAAGGAAGGTTTGAAAGCCGACGATGGCAAGACCCTCATGAAACCGGCCGAAGGCATGTCGGACGACGACATCAAGGCGCTCGTCGCCTATATGCGGACGTTCAAGAAGTAAGTGCCCCTGGCAGTCCTTGCGGGACCGCCGGGTTTGGTTGCCGGGTGGAATTGCCCGGCACAGAATGTGGCGGCAAGGCTGATGGGTTTAAAAATGACCGGAGCGGATTTGGTTGCCCTGACGAAAAATGCCCGGGCAACCAGCAGTGGATGTTTCGTCTTCAGAAATACTGACAAATAAAATGCCGGGTGAATTCCGGCGATGGCTGATTGACTGATATGAACACCGAAATCACAGGAAAACCGACTTATCGGCCCTCCCTGTTGCGAAACTGGATGAGTTTGACCGGGCTGGTCGTGGTGATCGGCAGCCTGTTCTCTTTTTTCCTGCTGTTCATGCTGGATGCGGTTGCGCACTTCTCCAATCCCTACCTCGGCATCCTCACCTATATCATCGCGCCGGGTTTTCTGATTTCCGGACTTTTCCTGACGGTGGTGGGGGTGCTGCGCGAACGGCACAAACGCGGCGGGACCGTCGGGATCTTCCCGGTGATGCAGGTTGATCTTTCCCGTCCGCGCGACCGCCGGCGAATGGCGGTCTTCCTGGCCGGCGCCGTGTTTTTTCTATTTCTCTCGGCGGTGGGCAGCTACAACACCTACAATTTCTCCGAGTCGGTCCAGTTCTGCGGTGAAACCTGCCACACGGTCATGAAACCCGAGTTGGTGACCTTCGAACACGGACCCCATGCGCGGGTCGCCTGTGCCAATTGTCACATCGGGTCGGGCGCCACCTGGTTCGTCCGCTCCAAACTTTCCGGCACCTACCAGCTCTATGCCACCGCCTTTGACAAATATCCCCGCCCCATCCTGACGCCGATCCGGAATTTGCGTCCCGCCCAGGAAACCTGCGAGGAATGCCACTGGCCGAAAAAGTTCTTCGGGAACCTGGACCGGACATTTAACTATTTCCAGTCCGACGCGAGCAACTCGCCGTACTCCATCCGGCTGTCCATCAAGGTGGGGGGCAGTGATCCAACGCACGGGCCGGTGGGCGGCATTCACGCCCACATGACGGTGGGCAACCGCGTGGAATACATCGCCACCGACCCCGGCCGGCAGAAAATTCCCTGGGTCCGCGTGACCGATGCGCTGGGCGTGGTCACCGTCTATCGTGAACCGAACTTCACCAACGACATCAGCCATTATGAAATCCGCAAAATGGACTGCATGGACTGTCACAACCGTCCCGCCCACCGGTACATGTCGCCGGACGCAGCGGTCAATGTGGCCTTGTCGCTCCGGGAAATCGACCCGGCTATACCCTGGATCAAAACCAACGCGGTCTATGTTCTGACCCGAAAATTCAAGACGGACGTGGAAGCCCGGGATGGCATCGCCACCCTCCTCGCTGAACGTTATCCCAACGATTCGCGGGTCCGGCAGGCCATTCCGGTGGTCCAACAAATTTACCGGGACAATTTTTTCCCGGAAATGAAGGCCGATTGGAGCATCTATCCGGACAACATCGGCCACATGATCTGGCCCGGTTGTTTCCGCTGCCACGATGGCAAACACAAGGCCGATGACGGCCGGATCGTCAAAGCCAACGACTGCAATGCCTGCCACACCATCCTGGCCCAGGGCAGCGGTGAGGAGTTGATGCAACTCTCACCCGCCGGCCAGAAATTCAAGCACCCCGGCGGGGATTACGACCTGACCTGTTATGATTGCCACAACGGAGGATTGTAACCGCTCCAGGTTGGAACCGGGTACCGACGCGGTGATGGCTGCTTTGCCTGAACCGGGAAACATTCAACGTTCAACATTCAACATCGAACATTCAAGGAAAGGCATGATTCGGCGTTGGACGTTGAATGTTGAATGTTGGATGTTAATTTTGCGCTTCCGCCGGCTTGTCGTCTTCCTTTTCTGTCTTTGCCTGGGCCTGCTCTCCGCAAACGCCGCGGAAAAATTCAAAAACTCCGACTGCCTCGACTGCCACCTGGATCCTTCCACCACCCGCCAGGCGGGCGGGAAGGTTGAGTCAATGCTTTTCCCGACCAACACCTTCGAAAAATCCGTTCATTCCATGCTCGATTGCACCGATTGCCACACCGGCATCAAGGATCTGGTGCATGCGAGCAACCTGCCGCCGCCCGACTGCTCCGGCTGCCATGACAAGGAGGCGAAAGATTACGCCGATAGCATCCACGGCCTGAGCCACAAGATGGGGGCTTCGGGCGCCGCCAATTGCTGGGATTGCCACGGCTCGCATGGCATTCTGCCGGTGAAGGACCCGGCGTCGCCGGTTTTCAAGCTGAACCTCCCGCAAACCTGCGCCAAGTGCCACAGCAATCCGGGGTTGACGAAGGAATACCAGATGAAGTTTCCGGAGGCCGCGTCGCAATACATGGACAGCATCCACGGGCAGGCATTGATCAAAATGGGGCTGATCGTGGCGCCTTCCTGCGATGATTGCCACGGCGTGCATGACATCAAACGCGCCGTGGACCGTGATTCGCCCATCAATCACGCCAACGTCGCCAAAACCTGCGGCAAGTGCCACGTCGGCATCGAGGAAACCTACCTCAAGAGCGTCCACGGCCAGTTGCTGGCCAAGGGCGACGAGCGCGGCCCGGTGTGTACGGATTGTCATACGGCGCATCAGATTGAGAAGCCGTCGGGGAACAACTTCAAGGCCATCAGCGACGCGCGGTGCGGCAAATGCCACGAGGACCGGCTGGCGCATTACCGGGACACCTACCACGGCAAGGCGATGGCGCTCGGCAAGGCGAACTCGGCTCCGGCCGTGGCCGCCTGCTACGACTGCCACGGTTATCACGACGTGCTGCCGCCATCCAACCCGGCGTCGCGCCTGTCGAAAACCAACATCCTCGCCACCTGCCAGCAATGTCATCCGGGCGCCACCATCGGCTTCACCGAGTTCAAGCCGCACGCCAACCCGCTCGATGCGAAACATTACCCGCTGCTCCACGCCGTTTTTCTGGCCATGACCGGCCTGTTGCTGGGCACGTTCGCCTTTTTTGGGTTGCACACCCTCCTGTGGCTGGTGCGCGCCATCTGGCTGTATTTGCACGACTCGAAGAAATTCCGCGAGGCCAAGACCAAGACCCAGGTGGATGACGAATGGTTCACCCGGTTCGTGCCGTTCGAGCGGTTCCTGCATTTCCTCGTGGTCACGAGTTTCCTCCTGCTGGTCATCACCGGCATGCCGCTCAAGTTTTATTACACCCACTGGGCCAAGGTGATCTTTGCCATCCTCGGCGGGCCGGAAACGGCGCGCACGCTGCACCGGTTCGCCGCGCTGGTCACCTTCCTTTATTTCGGCCTGCATGTCTCGTCGCTCATCGGCAAGGCGTGGAAAGGACGGAAAAACCTCCGCAATCCGGTGGACGGCAGATTCTATTTCAAGCGGCTGTGGCATGTGCTGTTCGGTCCGGATTCGATGATGCCCACGTGGCAGGACTGGAAGGATTTCGTGGCGCACAACAAATGGTTCTTCGGCAAAGGCCCCAAACCGCAGTTCGACCGCTGGACCTACTGGGAAAAATTCGATTACTTCGCCGTGTTCTGGGGCGTGGCCATCATCGGCGCGTCGGGGCTGGTCATGTGGTTCCCGGAATTTTTCACCCGCTTCCTGCCGGGCTGGATCATCAACGTGGCGCTGATCATCCATTCCGACGAGGCGTTGCTCGCCGCCGGCTTCATCTTCTCCATCCATTTCTTCAACACGCATTTCCGGATCGAGAAATTCCCGATGGACACCGTCAT
>JBEKSU010000096.1:0-12373 GCA_049516755.1 Verrucomicrobiota bacterium
AATCACCGACCGCGCCGTTGAAATTCGCCGGGGCGCCGGCGGGCAACGGCAGCGATTCGACATTCAGCGTGTCCGTGGCGAACGTGACTGGTTTTTGTTCGCCGCCGCCGAACATCCCAAACGGGTCGCGAAATTGTCCGAAGAACGGGTCCCGCTGCGGATTGGAGGAGGGGACAACGACCACCGCGTTGGCGGTAAATGGCCCGACGCTGACCGGACCGGTTTTGATCGTGGTCAGGGCCAGCGAAAGGGGAATGTCGGTATAAATCCGGTTTCCGATCTGGACCCGTTGCTTGGAGCCTTGAGCCATTTTGCCGACGGTGAATCCATTGGCGGGCGTATCGGTGAACTGGAAATTGCCGAAGTTCTGAACGTCATCGCGCAGGTACACGTCCAGCCGGGCCGCCAGCACTTCACCGGGGTAAACCTCCTTGTCCGGCAGTGTCAATTTCATGAACGCGATTTCCGAACCGGAGTTGATGGCTTGAGCCGGCGGGGCGTTGGGTTGGGTGACGGTCAATTTCAATGGCTCGCTGGTTAGGGACTGGCCGTCAACTTGGGCAGTCAGCGCGGGAATGGTGTAATTACCAGGCTGGGCAGCAACGACTGTGAAATGGTAGGTGATGGTCGAACTGGTCTGGCCGTTGACGAAACTGAACTGGCTCGAAGGGCCGACATAGTTGATTTGCAACCCCGGGATGTTCTTGACCTGGGGCGTGCCTTTGGGCTGGCTGCCCTCAAACGTCAGCGACAGGGTGGCGCTTTCACCCAGCGCGATGGTGTCGCGGTCGAGTGATGCCGTGAACATGGCGGCGCCCAGCCGCGTTCCGCCAAGGCACAACGCAGTCAAAACCAGGCCGTACAAAATTGCGTTTTTCAAGGCACTTTCCATTTTCCCAAAGCCATTTAGAAAATTAAGAAAATAGACAACCGGAAGCGCAGAAATGTTCATGCTTCAAACCGCCTTTAATAGCGCGGAAATCAAGCCGTCGGTCGTGTGCTCCTTCGCTTCCAGCGCGGGTTCCAGCCCCAGGGCGCGGATGGCCTTGCTGGTTTCCGGGCCGATGGACGCCAGCTTCAGTTGCGGAAATTTCTTCAGCAGTTTCGGCAGGTCAAAACGCGCGTGAAAATGTTCCGCCGTGGAACCGCTCGTGAAGGTGATCCAATCCGCGCCGCTTTCGATTAGTGTCGCCCCTGCACCTGCCGGATCTTCGGTTTCAGCCACGGTTTTATAAATCGCGATGTCATCCACGATGGCGCCGAGTTCCTCCAGCGCCTTTGGCAAATCGGGGTTCGCCACCTCGGCGCGCAGCAGGCACATCTTCAGATTCTCGATGGTCTCGAATTTCGCAAACGCCGCGGCGATTTTCTTTCCGGTAAATTCATCCGGCGTCAAATCCACCTGCAGATGCAGTTCGCGCAGTTTCTCCGCCGTGGCCGGGCCGACCGCCGCGATGCGCACGCCGCCGATGTCGCGCATATCCTGGAACCGCCGGAAAAAGATGTCGAAAAATGCCGTCACCCCGTTCGCGCTCGTGAACACCAGCCAGTCGTAGGCGTTCAATCCCAGCAACGCATCCACGATGGCGTCGGTCTCCGTCGGCCGCGTGATTTTGATGGCCGGAATTTCCAGCACGTCCGCGCCGAGTTCGGCGAGTTTCCGTGAAAAAACGCCGGCCCGTTCGCGGGCGCGGGTGACGACAACGCGCTGGCCAAACAATGGACGCTGCTCGAACCAGTTCAATTTCCCGCGCAATTTCACCACGTCGCCGATGATCGTCAGCACCGGGGACGTCAATTTGTTTTCAACGGCCAGACCCGCAATGGTGGCCAGCGTGCCGGTGACGGCCTGTTGCCGGCCCGTTGTGCCCCAGCGAATCATGGCCACCGGCGTCTCCGGCAGCATCCCGTGCTTGATGAGCGATTGGGTCCAGTCGGAGAGCTTCTCGGTACCCATGAGCACGACCTTGGTGCCGGGGATTTTGGCGATCTGGTCGTAGCGCAAGTCCGCTTTTGCGTCCGCCGGATTTTCGTGACCGGTAAAAACGGTAAAACTGGAACAATATTCGCGATGGGTGAGGGGAATGCCCGCGTAATTCGGCGCGGCGATGACGGATGAAACGCCGGGCACGACTTCAAACGGAATCTTCGCCGCCGCGAGCGCCTCGGCTTCCTCGCCGCCGCGCCCAAAAATGTAAGGATCGCCGCCCTTGAGCCGCACGACGCATTTGCCCTGGCGCGCCTTGGCCGCCATCAACTCAATGAGTTCAGCCTGTGACAGTGCCTCCGCACTCTTCTGTTTGCCGCGCGAAATCAATTCTGCGCCCGCCGGTGCCAGCCGGAGCAATTCGGGATTGGCCAGGAGATCGAAAATCACCACGTCGGCGCGCCGGAGCAACTCCGCGCCGCGCAACGTGAGCAGGCCCGCGTCGCCCGGCCCGGCCCCGACGAGGTAAACTGTGCCTTTGGATTTCACCCGCATACTTTATTCGAGCGGCGGAGTTAATCAATGAAAGAGGAAGGAAGGGGCAGTCTATTTTTTAGACAACCGGTTCTACAGCCTGTTCAGTTCCATTAAACCGACCTTATTCCGGGCAAACGGATTGTCCATCGTGATTTGAGTTGAACCAGATACGGGCAGGGCGGCGCTGCTGCGCCGCCAGGCCGAGCGGCAGCTCGGCCCTACCATGCGTCTCCCGGTTTCTGGACTTTGCGCTTTTAACCCGCGCGGTGGCCGCGTATAAATTGCGCGTGTCTCAACCGGTTCAACCCGCCATCAATGCCGCCACGCGCTGCTGCGGCGTCTATGGCTTTCCCATCCGCCATTCTTCGTCGCCCGCCATGCACAACGCCGCGTTCGCCCAGCTCGGCCTGAACTGGCGTTACCTCGCGTTTGAAGTGCATCCGGACAACCTGCGCGCCGCCATCGCCGGCGCCAAGGCGATGCAGTTCGCCGGACTGAACCTCACCGTGCCGCACAAGGTGCTGGCAATGGACATCGTGGATGCGCTCGATGAATCGGCCAAAACGTGGGGCGCGGTGAACACCGTCCGGTTCGAGGGCCGCGACGCCAAGGGCGACTGGCGGCCATTGTGCGAATTTGAAAAAGATTCGCCCAAGGAAATCCGGTCACA
The DNA here is from genome assembly GCA_049516755.1 of Verrucomicrobiota bacterium. Taxonomy (GTDB): domain Bacteria; phylum Verrucomicrobiota; class Verrucomicrobiia; order Limisphaerales; family UBA11358; genus UBA11358. The sequence goes on from JBEKSU010000096.1 coordinate 3,135, forward strand.
CGGGTTCAACACGGACGCCGATGGCATCAGCCGTTCGTTGCGCGAGGATTTGGGGTTGTCGTTGCCGGGCGCGAAGGTGCAGTTGATTGGCACCGGCGGGGCAGGGCAGGTGGCGGCTTTGCGGCTGGCAGCGGAAGACGTGTCGGAATTGTTTGTGTCCGATTTCGTCAGCGCCAAGGCCGAGGCGGTGGCGCAGGAGATCCGCCAGCGGCATCCGCGGGTGAAGGTGACGGTCGGTTTTCCGAAAGGCCCGGTGGATTTGTTGCTGAATGCCACGCCGCTCGGCTTGAAGCCCGGCGACGCCTCGCCGCTGGCGGGGACGCCTTTTGAGCTATCGCAGGCGCGGGCGGTTTACGACATGGTTTACAATCCGCCGGCGACGCCGCTGCTCCAGGCCGCGAAGGCCGCCGGCTGCAAAACCGCCAATGGCCTGGGCATGTTGTTGCGCCAGGGCGCGAAGGCGTTTGAAATCTGGACCGGCGAATCCGCGCCGATTGCGGTCATGCGAAAAGCGTTGGAACAAAGCGTTTATGGACCTTAACGCGATTTTCAACCCGCATAATTGGGCGGTGGTTCCGTTTCATTTTTGGTCGCTGGTCTTTTTCACGCTCGGCTGCATTGTCGGCAGCTTTTTGAACGTGTGCATCTACCGGATGCCGTTGGGACTGAGCATCATCACCCCCCGGTCGCATTGTCCGCATTGCAAGTATTCCATCCCGTGGTATCTGAACATTCCGCTGGTGACGTGGCTGGCGTTGCGCGGACGCTGCAAAAATTGCGGCGCGCCCATCTCCGCGCGCTATTTCATCGTCGAATTGCTCACGGGCGCGGCGTTTTTAAGCTGCTGGCTGGTGTTCGGTGAGCCCGGCCATCCACTCCCGTCCATGCCGGTGGCCCTGGTCTATGCGATTTTTATCGCGGGACTGATTGCGGCCACGTTCATTGACTTCGAACATTTCATCATTCCCGACGAAATCACCCTCGGCGGCATGGCCGCGGGGTTCATCGCGTCATTTTTTCTGCCGTCGTTGCAGGGTGCGAACGCATTGGATGTCGGGATGCGGCGGAGCTTTGTCGGCGCGGTGGTGGGCGCCGCAGCCATTTACGCGATTCTGCGGCTGGGAAAATGGCTGTTTGGCCGGCAACGGTTGAAGTGGCCGAAGGAGACGAAAATTATTTTCACCGAAACTTCCGTGCATCTGCCGGACAAGGAAATTTCCTACGATGAATTGTTTTACCGGCGGTCGGACATGATTGTGTTGCACGCACGCACGATTGAGCTGGTGGACCGCGGTTACAAGGACGTGGTGTTGAAACTCGCGCTTCGGTCAGGGTTGCTGGAAATAGAGCAGGACAAGTTTGAAACCGAAACGCTGAATCCAGAGGAAATTCATCACCTGGAGGCGGTGGGCACGGAAATCGTGCTGCCGCGCGAGGCCATGGGGTTGGGTGATGTGAAATTCATGGGCGCCATCGGCGCGTTCATTGGCTGGCAGGGGGTGATGTTTTCGCTGATGCTCAGTTCCATGATTGGCGCGGCGGTCGGGGTGACGCTCATTGCGATGCGCCGTCGCGCCTGGTCATCGCGCATGCCTTACGGACCGTACATCGCGCTCGCGGCGGCGATCTGGATATTTGGCGGCAAGAAACTGGTGCCGTGGCTTTTCGCCCTGTGAAAACGGCTCACCGGAACTGCAAATAAGCACGGCTGCCATTGGCTTTTACGCCGCCGGCCTGGTTTTCTGCGAGAAACAGACGCGCGGCTTCCACCTTCCCCGTCTGCAGGATGTAAGCCCGGACGGCTTTGGCGCGGTCGGACGCGAGCGCTTCAAGGTCGTTGTCGGTAACGGGTATGCTGGCCAGCAGCAATGTCTCCATTGGGTCGGTTGGCGCGGCGGGTTTGGCCTTTCCTGAACGGGCGCCGGCTTTGGACGATTGGGGCGGGGTGGCCGCTGCGCGTTGCATCAGCAGGGTGGCCGCTTTTTCAGATTCATCCGAACGCGGTTTGATTTGCGCGGCGATGGCCATGAGATTGGTGTTGGCGGCAATGAAGGCGTCGTTGATGACGCCTTTGCCCACCGCCTCGCGGTAAAGTTTCTTCACCCAGGCATCATATTCCTTCGGAGTCAGCGTGAGCTGGCCGGGTGTGGTGATGGCGCGTTCGGATTTGCGCAGCGACGTCCATTGCCGGATGTGGATTTGTTTGTCCAGACTGGCGCGGCGCAAACCATCGCGGTCGGCGTCCGGATCGATGCTGCCGCTGATTTCCAGTTGCAGACCGGGCCGTTCGTAAAGCGCTTTCACAAGCGAATCCAGCTTCTTTTCGTTGGCAGGTGACAATATCGCGCTGCCCGGAACGAAGTCCTGATAGCGGAGTTCCTCGCCGCCGCCGCCCACCAACGCGCCCAGCAGCGAGAACGGCGACGTGGCGGCCTTGGCGAGAATGTTCAGTAGAGTATGCACAACAACCTTGCCGACGCGGAACTTGGGATCGTCCAGGCTGCCTTCAACCGGCACGTCGAGCAGGATCTGGCCGTTGCGGTCCTTCAACAGGGCGATGGCCAGGCGCACGGGCAGATGCGTCGCGTCCGGACTCTCCACTTTTTCGCCAAAGGTGAACCGGTCCAGTGTGATGACATTCTTCGATTCCAGCTTCCGCCCGACCAGGTTGTACGCCAGGTCCAGATTCAACTTTCCCTCGGCAATGCGATAACCCGCGTACTTGCCCGAATACGGACTGGTGGGCGTCAGATCCACGTCTTTGAAGGTGACTTTCAAATCATTGGTCTCGGTCCCGCCGAACGGGTTGATGTGGCCGATGATGTCAATCGGGCCGACCCCATCCACGGCGGCATGCAGGTTTACATCCGCGTGCCGCGGTTCCGTGGACGAAATGCCGGTGATTTCGCCGCTGAACTGCTGGATGGCCATCTTCACATTCGGCGAGAAGGTGCGGTCGGTGAAGCTGGCGTCGGCATTGGATATGACGATGCTGCCGATGGTAATTGGCGGCAACGGCGAAGCGGGCGTCGCATTGGTCGCCGCGGCGGATGTTTTGGCAACGGTCACGGCCTTGGTTTCGTTGATGGTTGCCGGAGCGTTGGTATCCGCCGGGACATTGCTTCCTGCCGGATGCAAGGCGTTGAGCAGATTGATGGTGTGATTGGTTTCGATGACCAGTTGTGCTGCCACGTTGTCGAGGGCAATTTCCTTGATGGCCACGTTCAACGGATTCACATTCGCTTCGATGCCGGATACGCGGACGGAATCCCATTTCAACAAATCGTCGCCAATGACGCCATCCACGACGCGCAATCCGTCAATCCAAGTGTCGCCGCGGAAGCTGACTTCGGGCAGTTGGCCTTCCGGGGTGTGAACCTGAACCTGGCCATGGAGGCCGAACTGGCTGCTGGGGATGAACAGATTGAGCCTGGATTCGAGATAGGGGTCCAGCGTGCCGAAGTCGAGCCGGTCCAGCGCGAATTGGACATCGGCCGTCAGCGGCACAAAGGAAACAGACACATCGGTTTTGATGGTGCCATTGGTGTTCCACCGGAGGGAAAGTCCGGTGGTGAGATTGGTTTTCGGGTCGTTGGAGATGTTTTTAACGCTCAACGCAATCTCGTCAAGATCCAGCCGGGCGGGCCGGGAAGTGGTCAGGTCTTCGAGGTGAAAGGCGCAATTGGTGAATTCCACATCATCAACGGTGCCGGTCCAGAGATTCGTCGTGTGGAGGAGCAGGGCGACGTAATTGGTCACCATGCCCAGCAATGCCGGGATGCCGCCCGGCGCGTTGGTGGCCGTTTCCGCCAGTGGGACTGGTGCGGTGGCGTTGGTGGCGGCGGCTCCAGGGACGTTGTTCGTGGTGCGCAGCAGATAAAGCCGGGCGTTGTCGGCAAACACGGAACCGATTTCCGCCTGCCGGGCCACGGCGTCGGCGCTCACGCCCGTCACGGCAAAATGACCCAGATCAACCAGGTTTTTTTCGGCGCCGGGTTCGGCGAGCTTGAAATTACGGAGGGCGAACGCGGTGTTGGTCACGTTCATGACGCGGTTGGTGGCGTCCAACACCAAATGGTATTCCACGTGAACGCCCACCACGCCGTCGCGGATTTCAAAGGGCAACCGGTCTTCGTAAAGCGGCGCGTATTTGGTCAAGGCGAGGTTTTCCAGCGTCAATTCGCCCCAGGACCGGATTGGGTCGAGGAAGAAAAATCCGCTCCAGACAATTTTTTCGCCCGCGTCCGTCGTGCCGGTGAAGGTATGGGGATTTTTGTTGTCCGGATTGGTTTCAAATTTTTCCAGCGTGAAGTTCAGCGGCCCGACCAATCGCTTGAACGGCTGGCGATGTGTCAGGTCCGTCACCGAGGCGGTGGCGTTGGTGATCAGCAGCCGGCCAATCCACAGGCCGACCGGTTTGGCCGGTGTCTTGGGCGTTGCGGCCGGCGCGTTCGTCGGCACGAATTTCGCGATGAGGTCGGAGAAATTGAACGTCCCATCCTGGTTCATTTGCACGCGGGCAAACGGTCCGGTCACGCTGATTTCCTTGAAAACCCAGGGATGGCCCAGGAACGATGAGAGCTGGAAATTCACATAAACCTCGTCCCAGGAAACAAACGGCTCGCCGTCCTTGTCCTTGATGAGCAGGCCGCGGATGGCGGTCGAGAGCGCGAACGGGTTGAGCTTCACCTGCCGGATGGAAACCTCGCGGTCGAGTTGTTGGGACAATTGTTTGACCGCCACGGCGCGAATGATGGGCGGCAGGATGAGAAAACCGGCAACCGTATAGAACAGCAGCAACCCCACAGCCCAGAACAGCAGCTTGCGCCGCCGCGGCGAAAGGGAATCCCAAACGCGAAATTTTATTTTGTCACCCAAGTGAACAAGAATTTGCGCGTGATATCCCGCGCCGTCAACTCCTTCGTGCGGGTCGAGCACATTCCTCACAGAGAGCGCCGCTGAGGTCGGCGTTGCCTCGGGCGAGGTCCCGCAACTCAGCCTGGCTGTTTTGCCCGGTCTGGGAATGGGCTTTGCCGCATAGGGGACATGAAGGCAGAGCCTTGGCCGCGGCGCGCAAGGTCTGGCGGGCAGCTTCGAGTTTGGCCGCCAGTTCATCGCGCTGTCTCAGATCCAGCCTGATTTTTGCAATGGTCACGGCATTGATAACGAACGCCACAAAATGAACAGTGCTGTTCCACCAAAAAGAAAACTGCGAGGAATATTTTGCCCCGCCCAGGGCATCTGCCAGCCACCAGGCTATCGTTGCCGCCAGGGCCAGCCAGATGCCAGGCCAGCGCCCCAGATACCAGGCGGCCAGTCCAATCGGAACGGTGTAAAATACGAAAAACCCGAGTTCATAGCCCGTTATGTAATCCAGCCAGCCCACCAACAGCAACAACAGCAGGCATCCGGTGAAAATGTAACCCCCGCGGCTTCCGTTCAGCGAAGCCGCAACACCAGTGGCACCATTCTCAGAAACGGGCAGGCGCATCCGTCCGAAAAGGTGTCACCCATCAGCGTAAGCGGTCAATGGCTAAAGAATTTCCCGCAAACAACCTTCCCCAAATTTTTTTAAAAAAGTTCTGGACAAATAGGCTGATTTGTTAAAAGACTTGCTAATCAGAAGCGGCGTTGACCTCGGAAACCGGGTCTAAACATGCATAACTCGATGGTGGGTAATGGTTTAATGAGGCGAGTCGCATCCAGTCCTTATGAGGTTGAAGTGTCTTCCGTGCCAACCAGGATGACGGGCGCGTTCCAGGTTCCAACCTTCAGTTCAAATCAACTCCGATGAAAACTTTACTGGTTATCTATTGGACGGCGACGTTTGTGGCCCGGCGGCTGAGGTTGTTTTTTACCGGCCGCCCCACCGGTGATTTTTCCACTTCTATTTCCAGTTTGGAAAAGACCTCGTCTGTTTTATAAATAGTTCCTGCTGCTGACGTTTTGCCGTGTGAGCGGTCAACTCCGCTTCGCGCGAGTCAATGGCGAAAAAACATCTCCTTCAAATCGCGAAGTCGGTGTATTCGGGTTTCACGGCTTCGGTGGGCGGCAACAGCATGCCGGCGCCGACGGTGGCGTTCGTTCCCTGCTCAATCAAAATGAACGAGCCGGTGAGCCGGTTCGTGTTGTAGCCGTCATAGACAATCGGTTTGGCGGTTTTCAGGCGGACGATGCCGACGTCGTTTACCGCCAGCGCGGCGGGCGCGGCTTCCGGCTCAAAGGTGGCCATGTTGATGCGGCTTTCCACCTGGGTGACGACGGCCTGGACGGTCTGCGTGGCGTGCTTGAGAAAATATTTTTTGCCCGCCTGCAATTTTCGCTGATGCATCCAGCAAATGTGCGCGTGCAAATCGGAGCTTTGTCCCGGCAGATTTTCCAGGCCTACAATCATGTCACCGCGGCTCACGTCAATGTCGTGTTCGAGGCAAAGCGTCACCGATTGCGGACAAAACGCTTCTTCCAGCGAACCGTTGTAAGTCCAGATGTCCTTCACCGTGGTTTTGATGCCGGCGGGCAAGACTGCCACTTGCTGGCCTTTGCGCACGATGCCGCTGGCAATTTGCCCGCTCAGGCCGCGGAAATCATGCAGCTTCGGATCGGTCGGGTCGTTCGGCCGGTTCACCCATTGCACCGGAAAACGCAGCGCGTTGAGGTTCCAGTCGCTGGCAATATGGACGGTTTCCAGGTGCGCGAGCAGGGTCGGGCCTTCAAACCACGGGGTGCGCGGCGATGGAGTAACGACGTTGTCGCCGTTGAGCGCGCTGATGGGAATGAATTTCACGTCGCGAAACACGTCGAGCTTGGGAATGAAATCTTCGAACTCATCGCGAATTTCCAAAAATCGTTCCTTATTCCAATCCACCAAATCCATTTTGTTCACGGCGATGATCAGGTGCGGAATGCCGAGGAGCGCGGCGATGTAAGTGTGTCGGCGGCTTTGCTCGATCACGCCCTGCCGCGCGTCCACGAGCACGATGGCCAGATTGGCGGTGGAGGCGCCGGTGACCATGTTGCGGGTGTATTGCACGTGACCGGGGGTGTCGGCGACGATGAACTTGCGCTTGGGCGTGGCGAAGTAGCGATAGGCGACGTCAATGGTGATGCCCTGTTCGCGCTCGGCGCGGAGGCCGTCGGTGAGGTTGGCGAGGTTGATTTGCCCGCCGCCGGTGATGTCGGCGGAACGTTCGAGTGCCTCCAGCTGGTCCTCCATGAGATTCTTGGAATCGTACAGCAACCGGCCGATGAGCGTGGACTTGCCGTCGTCCACCGAGCCGCAGGTGTTGAGTCGCAGAATTTCTATTGGATGGGCGCTTCGCGCGGCAGATGGGAGTTGGGAGATGGGAGTTGGGGAACTCATTTGGGAGATGGGGGGTTGGAGATGGAAGATGGAAGTTCGGAGATAGGGTTTAATTGCGATTGTCCAATGAGCGGATCAGGCCGCTTACGAGTTTGCCGGTGCGGATGCAAAATTTTAACAAAGCTTGTTGTTCTTCGGAACTAATGAATTTGTTATCGAGAAGGACGTAACTCATGGAGCGCACTTCGCCGCAGGAACGGCGCGCCCAGTTATAAAATTGTCTCTTTTCCGCCACATGAAGACTTTCCCAACCTTCAGCGAGATTGTTCATCACTGAAAGTGCCGCCCGCCTGAATTGGTCACAAAGCCCAAAATCACGCGCCATAGGCTCGCGCCGCGCCAGTCGGTAGGCTTCGTTTGTCAATTCACGAGCCGACTGCCAAGTCTCTAAATCTTCAAATTTCTCAGGTTTTTGCATAATTTCCCCATCTCCCATCTCCGAACTCCGATCTTCGGGTCAGAAATATCCTGCCTTCTTCCGGTCCTCCATCGCGGCTTCGCCGGCCTTGTCGTCGGCGCGGGAGCCGCGCTCGGTCACGCGCGCGGCGGCGATTTCGGCGATGATGTCGTCCACGGAATCCGCCGGCGATTCGACCATGCCGGTGCTGATCATGTCGGCAATGGTGCGGACGCGGACGATGAGTTTCTTGACCGGTTCGTTTGGCTTCGGCCGCGCGCCGGCATAGGGATCAGGTTTGGTCGAGTCCAGTTGCGGCGGCGGGATGGGAATCCACTGCCCGCCGCGCCGGAAACATTCGCGTTCGTGGCTGAAATAAATGTTCGGCACTTCGAGGTTTTCCTTTTTGATGTATTCCCAAACGTCCATCTCCGTCCAGTTCGAGAGCGGAAAAACGCGCATATTTTCGCCGGGATTCACGCGGGCGTTGTAAAGATTCCAGATTTCCGGCCGCTGGTTTTTCGGGTCCCACTGGCCAAAACTGTCGCGGAAGCTGAAAAACCTCTCCTTGGCGCGAGCCTTTTCCTCGTCGCGCCGCGCGCCGCCGATGGCGCAGTCGAATTGAAATTCCTCGATTGCGCCGAGCAGCACGGGAATCTGAAGTTGATTGCGGCTGACCTGGCCGGGTGTCGGCTGTGCGATGCCTTTTTTGAACGCCTCCTCCACCGTGCGGACAATGAGCTTTGCGCCGAGTTCCTTCGCGCGCCGGTCGCGGAATTCGAGCAGCTCTGGAAATTCGTGGCCGGTTTCGACATTGAGAAACGGCATCGGAAGGTCCGACGGGCGGAACGCCTTTTCCGCGAGGCGCAGCAGGCAGATGGAATCCTTGCCGCCGGAAAACAGGATGGCCGGGCGTTCGAACTCGGCGGCGACTTCACGCATGACATGAATCGCCTCGGCTTCGAGATGCTGCAAATGGTCGAGATGATATGAACTCATGAAAAGGGAATGGCGTCTGGGTTCTGGGGTGGTTCATCGGTTGTCCAGCGAACGAATCAAGCCGCTGACGAGCTTGCCCGACTGAATGCAAAGTTTCCGGAGATTGGTTTGTTTGGTCACAGAAATAAATTTGTTGTCGAGCAGCACATAGCTCATGGAACGGACTTCGCCGCACGATCTGCGGGCTATGTTATACGCTTGGTGTTTTTCCGCAACGTGCAGACTTTCCCAGCCTTCGGCAACATTGTTCATCACCGAAACTGCCGCCCGCTGAAGCTGGTCGCGCAATCCAAAATCTTTTGACAATGGCTTGTGCCGGCAAAGCGAATAAACCTCATTCGTCAGCACCCGCGCCGATTTCCACGCTTCCGAATTTTCAAAAGGCTCGCCCATCGCAATTCCCCAGACCCTAGATGCCAGACCCAAGAGCCTGCGAACCCCAGTTCGCATGCAGGCCGCATTCGCGCTTGTCGTCGGCTTTCG
>JBEKSU010000097.1:0-12338 GCA_049516755.1 Verrucomicrobiota bacterium
GCCGGACGAGCCGCCGGGAATGCGGGCGGTATCCCAGGGATTGCGCGTGGTGCCGAACGCGGAATTTTCCGTCGAACTGCCCATGGCAAATTCGTCCATGTTCAGCCGGCCAAAAACTATCGCGCCCGCCGCCTTCAACTTTTCAACGACGGTTGCGTCGTAGGGCGAGATAAATTTGCCGAGGATTTTCGAGCCGCAATTGAGCGGCTGATTTTTGACGGCGAGCACGTCCTTGACCGCGATCGGAATTCCCAGCAGGCATTTTGCGGTGCGGCCCCCTTTGGCCAGTTCCTTGTCCGCCGCATCGGCCTGCGCCAGCGCGTCATCGGCATTGTAGCTGATAAAGGCACGGATGGTTTTGTCCACGCGCGCAATTTGGTCCAGACACGACTGCATGGCCTCGCGGGCGGTGACTTCGCGTTTCGCGAGTTTGGCGGTCAGTTCGGAAATGGTGAGCTGGTTTAAGAGCATCGGATTTTTGGGCCGGATGAAGCAAACATCGAACGCCGAACATCGAACGCCGAACATCGAATTGTCTGGCCACGCAGCGGGTTCGACGTTCGATGTTGAATGTTGAATGCTGGATGTTTTGCCGGTTGCTTGGCCGTGTTGGAAATTCCTTGGTGCATAATCCTATTCCACAATCTTTGGCACCATGAACAGACCGTTGGCCTGCGCGGGCGCATTGCGCAGGGCGTCGTCGTGCGGGAGCGACGGGCGGACCTCGTCCGGGCGCGTGACATTGACCATCGGCACGGCGTGGGCCGTCGGCTCAACGCCGGCAACGTCGAGTTCCTTCAACTTTTCGATGTAGCCGAGGATGCCGTCGAGTTGCGCGCCGAGTTTCTTTTCCTCGTCGGGGGTGAGATGCAGCCGCGCCAGATGCGCGACGTATTTGATGTCAATTTCAGCGGCAGCCATGCGCCGAAATTAAAGTCCAGAGCCCAAAGTTCAAAGCCCAAAGTTTGCCAAAACGTGAAGCGTGAAACGTAAAACGTAAAAATGGGCGTGAGCAACGGTTCCTTGCAGCACTCACGTTTCACATATCACGCGTCACGCGCCCCTCATTCCTCATCAAACTTCCGTTTGACGAGGGCTTCGAGCTCGAGGATGGCGGCCTGGGCGTCGGCGCCGCGGACGTGCAGGGTCAGTTTGCTGCCCGGTCCGGCGGCGAGCATCATCAAGCCCATGATGCTCTTGCCGTTGATCTTTTCGCCGTTCTTTTCGACGAAAATTTCGCACGCGAACCGGTTGGCGGTCTTCACGAACATGGCGGCGGGCCGGGCATGGATGCCCAGCTTGTTTGATATGGTGAGTTCCTTGGTGAAGAACTCGCTGTCCGGCAGTTTCTTTGCGCTCATCAATTTGCTCATGCTACACTAAACGATGTGGGGACGAAGTGCCACTGAATTCTATCCTGCCGGCGGAGGATTACCTTTGCTCATGTGAGCTATAAGCCGGTCGTTTAATTCTTGGGCCGCGTTGTGACCGGACATCTTCAACTTGGTCTGAAACGCGGCCACTTCAATGAGCCGCGCCAGATCGCGCCCGGGGCGGACGGGGATGACGATGTGCGGAATGTCCACGCCCAGGACTTTCACAAATTCCTGTTCCATGCCTACGCGATCCACGTCCTCAACCTCGTTCCACAACCTGAGGGTGACGATGAGGTCCAGGCGTTTTTGGTTGCGAATGCTCTTGATGCCGAACATCGCGGCGACGTTGATGATGCCGATGCCGCGGATTTCCATGTGGTCGCGCGTCAATTCGGCGCAGGTGCCGACGACTTCGCGGCCGTCCTCCAGGGTGACCCTGGTCACATCATCGGAGACCAGGCTGTAGCCGCGCTCGATGAGCGCCAGCACCGCCTCGCTTTTGCCGATGCCGCTCTCCCCGCGAATCAGCACGCCCACGCCGAGGATGTCCACCATGCTGCCCATCTCGGAGCCGCGCGGGGCAAACATCGTTTCGAGCTCGAGCGTCGCGGCATTGATGAATTTCATCGTGACCATCGGGCATTGAAAAACCGGCACGCCCGCCTTCCCGGCGCCGGCTATGAATTCCTTGTCCGGGCGGAAATTGCGGCTGAAAACAATGCACGGGATTTTAAAGGCGAAAAAGTGGGCGTAACGTTTCGATCGCTGGGCGGGCGTGAGCGACCGCAAATAATACACCTCCGCGTTGCCGAAAACCTGCACGCGTTTGTAGGCGAAGTAATGCGTGAATCCGCTCAGCACGAGGCCGGGGCGGTTCACCGTTGCTTCACGGATGATGCGTTTCAGTCCGCGTTCGCCGGCCAGCAGCCGCATTTGCAGCGCGGCGGCGTGTTCCTTGTAGAACCGTTCCACGGTGACGATCTGGCGTTGCATATTCACAAATTAAATTCCGGGCCCAGATAAATTTCGCGCGCCTTCGGGTCGTTCGCCAGAAATTCGGACGCCCCCTCCACGAGCACCTGGCCTTTGTGGATGATATAGCCGCGGTCAATCAACTTCAAGGTTTCGCGCACATTGTGGTCGGTCACCAAAATACCCAGCCCGCGCTCCTTCAAACGGCGCACAATCTTCTGCACTTCGTAAACCGCAATCGGATCGATGCCGCTGAACGGCTCGTCCAGCAACATCATCCGGGGGCTCGTCACCAGCGCGCGGGTGATTTCCAGCCGCCGTTTTTCGCCGCCGCTGAGCGTATAGGCCTTGTTTTTGGCCAGCGGCGTCAGGGCCAGTTCATCAAGCAGATACTTCAGTCGTATGGCGCGTTCGTCCCGCGACAGCTTGCACATTTCGAGAATCGCCAGGATGTTTTCCTCCACCGTGAGTTTGCGGAACACGGATGGTTCCTGCGTCAAATAACCGATGCCCAGCCGCGCGCGCCGGTGCATCGGCAGGGCGGTGATGCTGCGGCCTTGAAATTTCACCGCGCCCCCGTCCGGTTTCACGAGACCGACGACCATGTTGAACGTTGTCGTCTTGCCCGCGCCGTTCGGACCGAGCAGTCCGACGATTTCGCCCGCGCCCACGGAAATGGACACGTCGTTCACCACCCGGCGGCTGTGATACTCCTTCACCAGATTTTCCGTGGCGAGCAGCAGGCCGTTCGATGTTGGGGTGGAGGTTTCCATTTAAAAATCAGAACCGGGAGAACTGTTGGCCGGGGTGCTGGTGTTCTTGTCAACGTTCTCGATTGTTCCCGGCGGGATGTTCGTTGTCGCCGGCGGCGGATTCGTCTCCGCCGACACGCTGTTGAGGTTTTGCCGGAAAACCATGTGCGGATTGTCGAAATGGATTTTGTTGCTGGCGCGGTCCCAGATGATCACGTCGCCCGCCTGCGTGCCTTGCGCGTTTTCCATCTGCGGATTGCCCGTGAGCGTGACCGTCTCGTTCGTCGCGCCGTTTTGCACGCTGTAATTATAAACCGCCTTGTCGCTGGTCGCGTGATTGGTCTGGCCTTTGGTGTCCGTGAAATCGATCACCACATTCGTCTCGGCGACAATGTGATTCGGGTGCCCGCCCGCCGATGGCACATCCGCGATGAGCAGGGCGCAGGTGAGCTTCATTTCCGGATCGTCCACGCGCACGTGTCCGCGATAAATTGCCCGATGCCCGTTCAAATCAAAATCCGCGCTGTCATCGGAATCAATCCGCGTCGGGGCGCGCGGCGGCGGCGGCGCGGCGGGCGAATTGGTGGCCGTGCCGGCCGGGGGGCTTTGCGCCGTCACGTTGGTTTGCGCGTGAACCAGCCAGCCGCAACACACGGCCATCACGATGAGACTGAAACGTTTCATGGTTTGGTGTTCATTATGGCTCCATTTTCAACCACGGTGCGCACATTGTTGGAGATGGTGAGGAAGGAATCGCTTTGCCGCCACAAAAAACCTTCGCCCTCGACACGGAATTTTCCATCGCCCGACCGCACCTCCAGATGTCCGGGCGAATTCGCCACGCCTTTTAGCATGTCATAAACGCATTCCGGCGCGTTCACCACCCACTCCAGCTTGCCATCCGGGTTGAACATTTCGAGCTTGAGCTGTTTGATGATGAGCAGTCCGCCCGGCTGGGGCAGCGCCTCGGCGCCGGACAAAATGGATTTGATCTGTTGTTGATTCGTCGGCCCGTAGTATTCGGTGGAAGTGAAATTGTTCACGTGCTGGATGCCGTTTGGCTGCGCGCGAACGCCGGGAGCGACGGCGAACCACAACCCCGCGCCCACGGCCAGCAGCGCCCGTGCGATGTTCGTTTGCACATTCATTTTGAATAATGCGCCACGATCGCATCCCATTTGCCCTGCGCCTTCAAAAGCATTTCCGCAACTTCGCGCACCGCGCCGCGCCCGCCTGGCGCGCCAGTGACATGATGCGCCGCCGCTTTCACCTCGGGCCGGGCGTCTCCCACCGCAACGGCGAATCCCGCGCGTTTCAGCGGCCCCAGGTCCACGACGTCATCGCCGATGAAACAAACCGCATCCCAATCCAGTTTCGTGCGGCGCAACAGCTTCTCGACCGCGCCGGTCTTGCCCGTCCGGTCGCCCTGCTGGACGAGAAAATCAATTCCCAATTCAGCCGCGCGCGCTTCCGTTACCGGCGACGGCCGTGCCGAGACCCAGCCAACTTTGATGCCGGCACGGCGCAAAAATACCAGGCCCAGGCCGTCCCGGATGTTGAACCGCTTGATCTCCCGCGCGCCGCCAATGAACACCGAGCCGTCGGTCAACACGCCGTCCACGTCGCAGAGGAGCAGCTTGATGCGCCGGAGATGCGAACGAAGTATTGGGGAAATATTGGCGGCCATGGAAAATTAGCCGTGGGAAACATCCAACAACCAGCTCCGATAAATCGCGAGCCGGCATTCAACATCGAACATCCACTGATTTCCTGCGTGTGGTTCAATTGGATGTTGGGCGTTGGATGTTGAATGTTGAATGTTCATCACTTCACCGCGTTGAAAACCTTGAGCAGGTCCCGCAGCAACGCGGGCATCTCCGCCAGCGGAATCATGTTCGGCCCGTCGCTGAACGCGCGATCCGGCCGCGGATGCGTTTCGATGAAAAGGCCGTCGGCGCCCGCCGCCAGCGCACATCGCGCCAGCACCGGCGCAAATTCGCGCTGGCCGGATGATTTGTCGCCGCCGCCGCCGGGCAATTGCACCGAATGGGTTGCGTCGAAAACCACCGGACAGCCGGAACGCTTCAGGATCGGAATCGAGCGCATGTCAGCGACGAGATTATTGTAGCCGAACGTCGTGCCGCGCTCGGTGAGCAGGATTCTTTCCGCCCCGGCGCGCCGGGCCTTTTCCGCCACCTGGCCCATTTCGGCCGGCGAAAGGAACTGGCCCTTTTTCAAATTGATGATCCGGCCGGTGACGGCAGCGGCGTCAATCAAATCCGTCTGGCGGCAGAGAAATGCGGGAATTTGCAGGATGTCCACGACTTCACCCGCGATGACAGCCTGCGTCTCAGTGTGGACATCGGTCAGCACTGGCACGCCGAATTCGGCGCGTACCTTGTCCAGCACGCGCAAACCTTCCTCGAGACCCGGCCCGCGAAAAGATTTGGCCGAGGTGCGGTTGGCCTTGTCGAAGCTGGCTTTGAAGACGAAGAAGATGCCCAGCCGGGCGCAGGTTATTTTCAATGTGCCGGCGACTTGCAGGCACAGCTTTTCATTTTCAATCACGCAAGGTCCGGCAATCAAAAACAACCGGCGCGGCGAGTTGAGATTTTTCCAGATGGCAGCGTCGTTGAGCACACGGGAGTTTTAGCAGCGAAACCGGGAAAAGTAAATGGCGCAAGGCGCAGGCACAGATGCTATCCAAGTTCATGGAAGTGAGCTTACGCCGGTAACGGTGGCCCGTGGAGAGTGATTTCGAAGCCAAATGCGGAAGGCGGAATAAAGAATGTAGAAATCGGCTCGTGACCCGTATTCCATTTTCCGCCAAGCAGAGTTTTGTTTTTACCCTCGCCCTCACCTGATTCCTCTCCCCCGGGGAGAGGATTTCCGCAATCACACTTGCCGGTATTTGACTGACCATCCGGCAAATCCAGTCGCAGCTTGTACAATGAGACGGTGAACAATTCTCCTTCTCCTTGGGGAGAAAGCCGGGTTGAGGGAGAGCGTAAATTCAACAGCCATTCCCCTTCCGCCCTCGGTCGGCTCAAATGACCGTTCCGTGCGGGATGATGGCGTTTTTGGGAATGATGACAATGCCGTCGCGGATGTAGTAAAGATCGTGGTCCACGCTCTCGGGCTTGCCGGCGGGCGAAATGACGGCGTTGTTTCCGATGCGCGCATTCTTGTCAATGATGGTGGTTTCGATCTTGCAGTTCGTGCCGATGCCGATGCGGGGTTTGCCCTCGCGCTCGTGCCGGTCCACCGATTCCTTGGATTCGTAATAATCGCTGCCCAGACTGATGACGCGGTTCAATTCCGTACCCGCACCGACGACCATGCGCAGGCCGACGATGCTGTTCTTGATGCGCGCGTGGTTGATGATGCAGCCGTCGGAAATCACCGCGTGGTCAATCTGTGCGCCATTGATTTTTGAGCCGGGCAAAAAGCGCGGCCGGCTGAAAATCGGCGCATTCATGTCAAAAAAATTGAAGCGCGGCAGTTCGGAAACGAGATCGAGGTTCGCGTCAAAAAACGAACGGATGGTGCCGATGTCCTCCCAATAACCTTGAAAAACGTGGGAGCAAACGCGGCGCCCATTGATGGCCTGGGGAATGATATGTTTGCCGAAATCGGGCAGTGGATTGTCGAGCAGGCTGCGGATCAAATCGCGGTTGAAAACGTATATGCCCATGGATGCGAGGAACAATTCGCCCTGCGCCGCGGGCGCGGCAATGCCGAGTTTCGGATACCAATCCGGGTCCAGCCGCAACGAATCAAGCACCGCCGGGTCTTTGGGTTTTTCCTCAAATCGCGTGATGCGGAGGTCCGCGTCGATTTGCAGGATGCCCAGCGATTGCGCCTCGCGCCGGCCAATCGGAATGGTCGCGACGGTGATGTCCGCGCCGGTTTCAGCGTGTTGCGCGACCATGGGACGGAAATCCATCCGGTACAATTGATCGCCGCTCAAAATGATCAGGTAATCGAAATCGTGATTGAGAAAGTGAATCAGATTTTTCCGCACAGCGTCGGCGGTGCCTTCATACCAGGAGGCGTCGGTGAGCGTCCGTTGCGCCGCGAGAATTTCCACAAACCCGCTCGTGAACTGGTCGAATTTATACGTTCGCGAAATGTGGCTGTGCAGCGAGGTGGAGTTGAACTGCGTCAAAATGTAAATCCTCCGGAATCCGGAATTGATGCAGTTCGAGATCGGGATATCCACGAGGCGGTATTTGCCGGCCAGCGGCACGGCGGGTTTGGAGCGATCCCTCGTCAACGGAAACAGCCGTGTGCCCTGACCACCGCCCATGATGACGCAGAGGACGGTGCTGGTGTTGAGTGACTGGCGCCCGATTCGTGACATAGCAAATTATCGTTGAAATCATACTGCCGTCTATGGCATCAGGGCAAGCAACGGATTTTGCGGCCAGGAATCCACCGGGTGGAGTGGGACTGCCGGCAAACCGCATGGCGGACAACAACAATGACTAAATCCCAAACCATAATGGCGAACGAAACCCGAAGTCCGAAGCACGAATGCACGTGGGAAGACGTGTTTGGTAATTTGGCCATTGGTGCCTGGAAATTCTTTAGTCATTCGGATTTAGGAATTAGTCATTCCGTGCGAGCGGCATGGTTTCGTCGTTCGTCAATCATCGAGCGGGTTGGGCAAAAACCCGCCGGAGTCCGGCAGCAGTTACGTTCGCCTTGCCGGCTGTAGTTACGACCCAGCCTGCGCTTCACGCACGATGTAGGGCGCGAATTCTTCGTGGTAATGCGGCGGAATACGGGCCTTGAATCGCGCTGCCGGGCCGCGATAACTGCGGGAAATGACCTGACCGACCTTGTGCAATCGCGCAATCACCGCCGCCTGCTCATGCGGCACGCGCAATTCAAGAAATTCGCGCTTCGGCCGCAACTGCGTCCCGATTTCCGCGAGCAAAGATGCGATACCTTCGCCGGTCAAGGCCGAAATCGTGACGGCGTTTTGATGCCGTTCCTGCAAACGGTTCAATGCGCCGATGTCGCCGGACCCGGTTCCATCGGCTTTAAGCCGGTCCATCTTGTTGAAAACCATCAACGTCGTTTTCCCGCCCGCGCCAATTTCGTTCAGCACGGCGTTCACGGCGGCAATTTGTTCCTCGGCCTGCGGATGGCTGATGTCCACGACGTGCAGCAGCAAATCCGCCCGCACCACCTCTTCCAGCGTCGCCTTGAACGCCTCCACCAGCCCGTGCGGCAGCTTGCGGATGAAACCGACGGTGTCGGTGAGCAACACATTCTGGTTCGTCGGCAATTTCAACCGCCGCGTCGTCGGGTCGAGCGTGGCGAACAAAATGTCCTTCACCAACACGTCCGCGCCGGTGAGGGCGTTGAGCAGGGTGGATTTGCCCGCGTTCGTGTAACCGACGATGGAGGCCAGCGGCCAGTTGTTGCGCTGGCGGCCGTGGCGCTGAACGCCGCGCTGTTGCCGCACCAGTTCCAGTTCGCGGGAAATTTTTGCGATGCGATCCTGCACCCGGCGGCGGTCGGTTTCCAATTGTGTTTCGCCTTCCCCGCCGCGCATGCCGATGCCGCCCGTCTGCCGTGACAGGTGGCCCCAATATTTTGTGAGGCGCGGCAGCAAATGCTGAAGCTGTGCCAGCTCGATCTGCAGCTTGCCTTCACGCGTCCGGGCACGCTGGGCGAAGATGTCAAGAATCAGCGATGTGCGGTCGAGCACCTTGCAGTTGAATATTTTTTCGAGGTTGCGGCTTTGCGCCGGCGAAAGGTCATCATCAAAAATCACCGTGTCCACGTCCTGCCGCCGGCAGAAATCCGCGAATTCGCCGGCCTTGCCGGCCCCGATGAACGTGGCGGGATTGAGCGACACCACTTTTTGCAGGCCTTCGCCGATGATTTCGCCGCCGGCGGTGGCGGCCAGTTCGCCGAGTTCAGCAATCGAGTCGCTCGTGTCCGCATGGTTGCGCGATTTGAGTTCGACGCCGACGAGGAAGACCCGTTCCGGCCGCGTTTTTCTGGTTTCGATGAGCGCTTTCAACGTCTTGCTGAAGGAATCATACCACGAACGGGCGCGTTTACGCGATGCCCCACAGGAAAAACAGTGATGACGTCCGCCCTCACCCCGGCCCTCTCCCCCGGGAGAGGGGGAATCATTCGCCGCGTTTTCAGCAATGCTTTACGCCGGGTTGTTGTACGTCTCACTTCAAATGACATGAAATCGGTGATGTCAACAAAGGTCGAGTAATTACCCGGCAACTTGACAGCGTACTCCCTCTCCTCGGGGGAGAGGGCCGGGGTGAGGGCGAGCGTAAACTCTAATCTCGCTGAAAACACAGTAAACCTGTATTATGTGGCGTAATCCGGGCGGCGCTTTGGTTTGGCGCTTTGGTTTGGTTTGCATCTCAAATCTGAAAATCCACCACGGCCGCCTTGTTCCCCTTGTTCAACACGCGCATGTCGAGGGCGCCGTAAATGACCAATGATTTCGGCGCGACGCTTTCCATGAGAAATACGTTGCCGC
Source organism: Verrucomicrobiota bacterium (assembly GCA_049516755.1). Classification (GTDB taxonomy): domain Bacteria; phylum Verrucomicrobiota; class Verrucomicrobiia; order Limisphaerales; family UBA11358; genus UBA11358. Next base: position 9,624 of record JBEKSU010000097.1, read on the forward strand.
CAATCGTGCTGCCGGCGCCGATGACGGTTTCGCCGCCGAGAATCGTCGCGCCGGGATAAATCGTCACGCGGTCTTCAATGGTCGGATGCCGTTTTTTGCCACGCAATTGCTGTCCGCCGGCGGTGGACTTCGCGCCGAGCGTCACGCCGTGATACATTTTTACGTGGTTGCCGATGATGGCGGTTTCGCCCACGACCGTGCCGGTGCAATGGTCCACGAAAAAGTGCGTTCCGATCTGCGCGCCCGGATGCAGGTCCATGCCCGTGCGCGCATGCGCCCACTCGGTCATGATGCGCGGAATCAGCGCGACGTCCTTCAAATACAATTCGTGCGCCAGCCGTTGCACGGCAATCGCCTCGATGAACGGATAGGAAACCAGCACCTCCTCCTTGCTCTTGGCCGCCGGGTCGCCGTCGTAAGCGGCCTCGACGTCCGTCTGGAGCAAATCCCGCAATCGCGGCAGGCTGCCGAGAAATTCCACCGTCAACTTGTGCGCCAAGGCCGGCGCGTCCTTCTTGGGCAAATCGGCGGGCGGATTGTATTCCAGGCTTTTGCGTATTTCATCCTCCAGCTCACCCAACACCGAATCGAGCAACTCTGCCGTCACCACCTTGATTTCCGAGGAATGGATGAGTTTCTCGTCGAAATATCCGGGGAACAGCAGTCGCAGCAAATCCTGCGTGATGGCGGCAATGGCGCGTTTGGACGGCAGATTTTTGCCGTCCAGATGGTTGATGCCGCCCACGCGCGCATACGACGCAACGAACTCATTGGTGAGTTTGGTTACCATTTCCACGAAAGCGAATTTACCATGAAGGCGCGAAGACAAAAAGTCTAATTAAACACGTGCCAGTTTGGAGTTCCGCCTTCAGGCGGTTAGGTTTGATGCTTGTCCAAGCCGCGAAACGCGGAACTCCAAACCATCGTGCCTGCGCGGCCGTGTTCTTCAAACCAACGACAGAACGGCCTCGACCACGCGTTTGACGCTGATGCCGTTCAGGCAGCGGAAATCAATCGGGCATTCGCGCCGGAAGCACGGCGAACAGGACGCGTCGGATTTGAGCAGCCGGTGCCACGCATCGCCGGGCAGGCCCGGTCCGGTCAGTTCCGGCGACGTGCTGCCGAATGGGACGACCACCGGTGTGCCGAGCGCCGCGGCCACGTGCATCGGACCGGAGTCGTTCGTGAGCAACACGCGGCAAACTTTCAGCAACGCCATCAGTTCGCGCAGACTGGTCTTTCCCGCCAGGTTCCAATTTGCGGAGGGCGGACTGGCCATGGCGGATTCAATCTGGCTGGCAATGGCCATATCGCCTTTGCCGCCGAAAGTCGCCCAGGTGCAGTTGGTTTGATGTTGAATTTCGCGGGCGGCGGCGATGAATTTTTCCACCGGCCAGCGTTTGGCCGGCCCGTATTCTGCGCCGGGGTTCACGCCCAGAAGCGGCCGCTCAATCTTGCTCAGGCCGAATTTTTTATTCGCGGCTTCAATTTCGCCAGGGTTCACAAACAACTGCGGCGGCAGCGGTTCCGGGCTGGCGCCCAGCGCAGCGGCCAGATGCAGATACTCGTAAATCTGATGAACGCTTGAAGGTAGCGCAGGCGTCCCGCCTGCGATTGTTTTTTTGGATGCAGGCGGGATGCCTGCGCTACGATCATTGGCGGCGATCAGACTGTTAATTTCGCCAACCAAACGCTTGTGCATTTTCACACTGCCAGCGCGCGGCGCGATGGCTTCAGTCAAAAACCAGTTCCGCCAGGGCCGCGCGTAGCCGATGCGTTGCGGAATTCCGGCCAGCCAGACTTCCAGCGCGGAGCGGGGTGAATTGGGCAGCACGAGGGCGACATCAAAATTCCCGGCGCGCAATCTTTTGCCGACCGAAAACACACTTTCGTCCGGGGCAAATCGAATCGTTTCGCTGATTGCCGGATGATTGGCCCACAAATCGCCGAGTTTTTCCGGGGTCAGCATGGCAATGTGCGCGTCGGGAAATTTTTCGCGCAGCCGCAGCAGCGCGGGCGTGGTCATGACCGCATCGCCCAGCCAGTTCGTCCCGCGAACCAGGATTCGCGGAGCAGATGGCAGTTGGCAGATGGCAGTTGGGGAATTCATCCGACGGGGACGGTGGTTTCGACTTTGGACTCCGGACTTTGGACTTTGGACCCGCCTGCCTTCCAGCGGCGGTGAACCCAGAACCAGTTGGCCGGGTCGCGGCGGACGGCGGCCTCAAAGGCGCGATTGACGTCGCCCATGATTTCCCCGGACGGACGGGGATGATCATCTGTGTGCGTGGGAATTTTTTCGCCGAGTTCGATCCGCCATTTCGCCGGTGCGACGCGGTAGCAGATGCCGGTAAAGAGTTCGCACTTATAACGCAAGGCAAACACGGCGGGTGCGAGCGTGGTGGAACAGTCGTGGCCGAGGAACGGCCCGCGCAGGCCGGACGTGCTCTGGTCAGCAAGCAGCCCCAGGATGATTCCCGGCCGATTCATGGCCGCGCGCAACAAGGGGCCGTCGGTGCGACGCTCAAAAAACAGGCAGCCGGAACGTTCGCGCAATTGTTGCATCAGGCGGTTGAATCCCGGTTGCTTCAGCGCCCGATAAGTCGTGGCGCATTGATAACCGGGCGAAGATTGATGGAACCGCGCATATAATTCAAAGTTCCCGAAGTGGCCGATGGCGACAACGATCCGCCGCGGCGGTTGCAGGCATCCGGT
>JBEKSU010000098.1:0-12294 GCA_049516755.1 Verrucomicrobiota bacterium
TCGCGCACGCGGCGGAGCAGGTTGTTCGCGATGCGCGGCGTGCCGCGGCTGCGCCGGGCGATTTCGTGCGCCCCGGCGGGCTCGATTTCCACGTTCAGCAGGCGCGCCGAGCGGACGATGATTTTGTCCAAATCTTCGGCGACGTAATAATCGAGCCGCTCGCGCATCGGAAAGCGCGTGAGCAACGGCGCGGTGAGCAATCCACTGCGCGTCGTCGCGCCGATGAGCGTGAAGCGAGGAAGATTCAGCCGCACGCTGCGCGCGTTCGGCCCCTGGTCAATAATGATGTCCAATTTGAAATCCTCCATCGCCGGGTACAGATATTCCTCGATGGTTTTTTGCAGGCGATGGATTTCGTCAATGAACAGCACGTCGCCGGCTTCGAGGTTCGTCAGCAGACCGGCGAGGTCGCCGGCTTTCTCGATGGTCGGGCCGCTGGTGCTTTTGAGGTTCGCGCCCATGGCCTTGGCGAGGATGTAAGCGAGCGTGGTTTTACCCAGGCCGGGCGGACCGCTGAGCAGGATGTGGTCGAGCGCTTCGCTCCGCTGTTTCGCCGCTTGCACGGCGATTCCGAGGCGCTCCTTGACCTTGAGCTGGCCGGTGAATTCGGAAAAGAGCGACGGGCGCAGCGTCATTTCCAACGCCACGTCCGGTTTGTTCAAAGTGGAGACCGCGCGTTCGTCCATTACCGGAAAGATGAGGAAATGCACCGTGAGCGACAAGGCAAATGCGTACGGGCTACATCTTGTCGCTGGCGCCAAGCAAGGGGTCGCTCGTTTGGAGTTCCGCCTTCAGGCAGTCGGGTGGTGGTGTTTATCTTAAACCGCGTAAACGCGGAACTCCAAACGGTGGGCAGCGTCATGATGCGCCGGAAAAGGGTGAAATCATCAGATTTTGGCCCAATCCAGTTCAATTTTTGGAGAGTTCTTTGCCAAAAATGGTTGGCGACGAGAGGGAGCTTTGTTAGCCTTCACCCTCGACATTTTTTTATGAAAAAAACTAAAATATTATTGTGGGCGCTTGCGGCATTCTGCTTGTTCGGCCTCGGAACCAATGTGTTTGCCGGTGAGGCGGACATTCACATCCCTGATCTGACCCAGGTAAAATTCGCCGGGTTGGGCGGCATTAGCGGCACGGCCCTGATGATGCTGGGCATTGCCGTCTGCGCCGTCGGCGCCTTGTTCGGCATCTGGCAGTACCTGCAGACCAAATCGCTGCCGGTGCATGAAAGCATGGCCAAGGTCTCCCACAGCATCTACGAAACCTGCAAAACCTACCTGCTCACCCAGGGCAAATTGCTGGCCATCCTCTGGGCGTTGATCGCGGGCTGCATGATCGTTTATTTCAAGTTTCTTCAAGATAACACCACGGGCCATGTGCTGGTGATTCTGCTGGCTTCCATCCTGGGCATCCTCGGTTCCTACGGCGTGGCCTGGTTCGGCATCCGCATCAACACCATCTCCAACTCCCGCACCGCCTTCTCCGCGCTCAAAGGCAACCCCTTCGCCACGCTCTGCATTCCGCTCCGCTCCGGCATGAGCATCGGTCTGCTGCTGGTCGCGGTGGAATTGTTCTTCATGATCTGCATCCTGATGTTCCTGCCGCGCGAACTCGTCGGCCCCTGCTTCATCGGCTTCGCCATCGGTGAATCGCTCGGCGCCTCCGTCCTCCGCATCTGCGGCGGCATCTTCACCAAGATCGCCGACATCGGCTCCGACCTGATGAAGATTGTCTTCAAGCTACCCGAAGACGACCCGAAGAATCCCGGCGTGATCGCGGATTGCACCGGTGACAACGCGGGCGACTCCGTCGGCCCGACGGCGGACGGCTTTGAAACCTACGGTGTGACCGGCGTGGCGCTGATCGCGTTTCTCGCCCTGGCGCTGGCCAAAAGCCCCGATATTTGCGCCACGCTTATCATCTGGCTGTTCGTCATGCGGGCTTTGATGATTGTGACCTCTCTGGCGTCTTACTTCGTGAATGAAATCATCAGCAAGGCCATGTTCGGCGGCAAGAAAGACTTCGACTTTGAAGCTCCGCTGACTCATCTCGTCTGGATCACCTCGGCGGTCTCCATCATCATCACCTTCGTCGCGAGCAAACTGTTGCTGGGCGATTTCACCTTGAACGGGGTGGCGCAACCCGCCCTCTGGTGGGTGCTCTCCTCCATCATCAGTTGCGGCACGGTGGCGGGCGCGCTGATTCCTGAATTTACCAAGATATTCGTCAGCACCAACTCGAAGCACGTCAAGGAAGTGACCAATTGCTCCAAGCACGGCGGCGCTTCGTTAAACATTCTGTCCGGTTTCGTGGCCGGCAATTTCTCGGCCTTCTGGATGGGACTTGTCATCATGTTTCTCATGTTCGTGGCGTGGCAGTTTTCCACCCATGCGGCGCTGATGGCCATCATGCCGGCGCAGTTCGCCTTCGCCGCGCCGATCTTCGCGTTCGGCCTCGTGGCCTTCGGCTTCCTCGGCATGGGCCCGGTGACGATTGCCGTGGACAGCTATGGCCCGGTCACCGACAACGCGCAATCCATCTATGAGTTGAGCCAGATTGAAGGCCACAGCGCGGAGGACAAGAAGCGCGCCAGCGAGCAGATCCAGCGCGACTTCGGCTTCGTTCCCGACTTCGAGAACGCCAAGTATCAACTGGAGAAAGGCGACGGCGCGGGCAACACCTTCAAGGCCACGGCCAAGCCCGTGCTCATCGGCACCGCCGTCGTCGGCGCCACCACGATGGTGTTCGGCATCATCATGCTGCTCGAAAACATGTTTGGCGATGTCGTGAACAAGCTCTCCATCGTGCAGCCGCAGATCATCCTTGGCATCATCATGGGTGGCTCGGTGATTTACTGGTTCACCGGCGCTTCCTGTCAGGCGGTCGTCACCGGCGCGTACCGCGCGGTGGTTTACATCAAGGAGCATATGAAGCTCGACTCCACCACGGCATCGGAGAAGGACAGCAAGGAAGTAGTCCGCATCTGCACCGTCTATGCGCAGAAAGGCATGTGGAACATCTTTATCGTGGTGTTCTGCTTCGCGCTCGCGCTGCCGTTCTTTAATCCTTACTTCTTCATCGGCTACCTGATTGGCATCGCGTTCTTCGGTCTGTTCCAGGCCATCTTCATGGCCAACGCGGGCGGCGCGTGGGACAACGCCAAGAAAATCGTCGAAGTGGACATGCGCCAGAAGGGCACCGAATTGCACGCCGCCACCGTCGTGGGCGACACCGTGGGCGATCCGTTCAAGGACACCTCGTCCGTGGCGATGAATCCGGTGATCAAATTCACCACGCTGTTCGGCCTGCTCGCCGTGGAAATCGCCGTGACCATGACCCAGAGTCACAAGGAAGCGTTGAAACTTGATCCGAACGCGATGAACTGGAGTCCTTTTGTCGGCGCGTTCTTCTTTGTAGTGGCGCTGATCTTCGTCTATCGCTCGTTCTACTGCATGCGGATTCCTGAAGAAAAAGCGGTTGGCAAGTAACTGTTGAGTCTAACCACCGCCCTCCGGCCCGCGCCGGAGGGCGGTTTTGTTTTGTCCCAACGGGACATTTGACAATAGCCCGGCGTTTCAACGCCGGGATAATTGCGGAGAAACATACGTCCCGGAGGGACGGTTGAAGAAACAATAAAATTGACGCCACCGCCGATTGTTGCGATTAAAAATTCAGCCGTCCCTACGGGACTTGAATCGTTTTCCACCTTGATCCCGGCGTTGAAACGCCGGGCTATTGTCAACCGCCGCTCTGCGGCTCAGGGCAAAATGTGGTCCGAGTTGCCGTTGGTGCCCAGCGAGCAGGTTGGCTTGTCGCCGACTTTCCCAATCGTGTATGTTCCGCCTTGCGGACATTTTCGAAGATTACCACCCGGATCCAACAAGAGATAAGGTTTGATGTCACTTTCGGTGACAATAGTGCCGTTGGTCTTGCTATTTTCCTGTGCCCATTCGATTTTCGCGGCGTCAATCCCCCGTAAATTAATGACACAGGGAATAGGCGGGCCACCAACGCGCGTGCGAACAAGATTGGGAATTACGATAGCCACTATCAGCACCGCACAGAAGCAAACGGCCACAACCCACAAAATAACAACTGTCTTGGACGACGATTTTTTCCCCGAATCACTCATACAATTAACCTAACACCGCCCCGCCAATTCCGTTGCGGAATGCACGCTGGAGTTCACGCTTTAGCGTGTCTGGAACAATCTAAAGATTGAACTCCAACTTTACCTTCTCCGTCCCGGAGCGAAGTGGTAGCCGCCGTGGACGCGTCCGCCGCGTACTTTGCCGGGAAAACCGCCCTGGGGCTGCCCGGCTTTGGCTTCCTCAAACAGCATGGTGTATTTGTAATTGAAACCCTCCAGCTTCACGCGCGGGATTTTCTGGCTGATGAAACGTTCGATGGCGAAGACGTGGCTGCCATCCTCGGCGGTCATGATGGTGAAGGCGTCGCCGGTATGCTCCGCGCGGCCCGTGCGCCCGATGCGATGGATGTAATCCTCCGGATGCTGCGGCACGTCGTAATTGATGACGTGGCTCACGTCCGCGATGTCCAGCCCGCGCGCGGCGATGTCCGTCGCGACGAGCACTTCAAACTTGCCCGAGCGGAAGCCTTGCAATGCCTGCTCGCGTTCGCGTTGGGTGCGGTTCGAGTGCAGCACGGCCACGGCGTGATTGTTGCGCTTGAGCAATCCCACGACCCGGTCCGCCCCGTGCTTCGTGCGGCAGAAAATCAGCACCGAGTTGTAGTTCACGCGCTTCAGCAATTCGAGCAGCAGGTCGGATTTTTGCGAATCGGACACGGGATAAATGACATGCTTCACCGTCTCGGCCGGCGTCCGGCGCGCGCCGATTTCAATCGTTTCCGGCTTGTTCATCGCCCATTGGATGAGCGTTTCGATCTGCGGCGGAATCGTCGCGGAAAATAGCGAGGTGTGACGCTGGCGCGGGCAGCGTTCGACGATGCGGCGCACATCCGGCAGAAAGCCCATGTCCAGCATCCGGTCGGCCTCGTCGAGCACGAGGAACTGAACCTTGTCCAGCCGCACCGTGCCGCGTTCGAGATGATCGAGCAAACGGCCCGGCGTGGCGGCCAGCACGTCCACGCCCGCGCGCAAGTCGTCCATCTGCCGGCCATAACCGACGCCGCCATAGACGACGGAAACCTTCAAATCGGTGAAGCGCGCGAAATCGCGGATGGCGGTTTCCACCTGCGCGGCGAGTTCGCGCGTCGGTTCGAGAATGAGCGTGCGCGGACCGGGCGCGTGCCGGTCCAGCCGGGTGAGAATGGGCAGCGCAAACGCGGCGGTCTTGCCCGTGCCGGTCTGGGCGCTGCCGATGATGTCGCGTCCGCCGAGCACCAGCGGAATGCCGCGGAGCTGAATCGGTGTGGGAGTGATGTAACCCGCTGCGCGCACACCTTCTAGAACCGACGCAGAAAGACCTAACTTTGAGAAAGCCATAAGGCAGGTTAGCAGCGCACAGGATTAAGGAAAGCAGGGATTTATCTATTAATCGTAGCCGCGGACGTCAGTCCGCGCTGGTCAAAGAAAGTATGCGCCGACTGACGTCGGCGGCTACGAAGATGATTGGGTGTCGCCGTCTGCCGGGTCACTGGCAGGCACATCGGGTGCCGGTTCCCCAGCCGGCGCCTCGGCAACTGATTCAGCAGGCGACGGAGTTTCAGCCGCGGCTTCAACGGCCGGCGACGGTTCCGCGGGAATTTCCGCCTCGGTCAAAACGGGGGTTTCTCCTGCCGGATCAACTGCAGTTGTTGTGGTATCGCCGTCCGCCGCCGGTTTTTCCTGGGCAGATTTCTTTTCCGGCTTCGGCGGACGGGGCGCGGGCTTTTTGGCCGTGTCCATCCGGCCGTCAGCAAATTCAAGGACGTGACCCTGATGCACCAGCCAGTGCAAATCGGCAATGATGGCGGTCTGTTCCGGCGTCGGCTCGGCGTTGGTTGCTGCCGCTTTGGGTGTCCCGCCTTTTGGTGATTCGGCGCTCGGAGTTCCGCCTTCAGGCGGGGGGGCGACGGGCGGCACCTCCGGCTTGATCTCAATGACCGCCGGCTGCGGTGTCGGTGCGAGGGCCTCAATCAATTGCCGCCGGGTGCATTTCGGATGCGCGTTGATGTGGCCAACGATGCGCTTGATGCTTTCCGAAACCGGCGTGGTTTCAAGGTCGAGAAATTGCGGGCGGGCGACGGAAACATGCGTGAAAGTCTTGTTGACCTTGAAGAAATGCAGGCCGTGCGTGGCGAATTGCCGGCTGAGGCCGGTGGCCAGTTGCAATGGAAAATACTTCTGCCGCTCCCAATCGTTGCGCACGAGCTGCTGCAATTCCCGGCAGCGCAGGTTGCGGCTCAACACGCCGCCGACCGTGTGCGATTCCACCGGCTTGATGATGGTGTCCTTGTGGACGGCGCGGAAATGCTTCTCCACTTCCTCCCGGCTCGGGAGCTTGAGCGGTTCCGGCACGTTCAGGCAGGTGTATTCGGTCGTGAAACTTTGCTCTTCAATCCATTTTTTGACGACTTCCTCGTCCCGCACAATTTTGACGCGCGATTTGAAGACCTCGAACGGCATCCGGGAAAACCGCTCAGTGTGCAGCTTGCGCAACTGGTTCTGGTAATCGTGATAATTCGGCGGCCCGAGAATCTTGCCGCTCAACCCGCATTGCGCCACGAAGGTGTATTTGCCCTTCGGCGGTTCGGTAGCCGTGCGTTCGGCCTGGTAAAACGTGGCGAAATGAACCTTGAGCACGTGCGCGATGGCTTCGTCCTCGCTCAACCATGGCGAGTCGTCCAGCGCGCAAACAAACAGCGGCTGTTTGACCGTGCCATCGGCATTTTTCTTCACCGCGAGCTGGACGGCGTAACGCTCCGGCTTCACCAAAACAATTTGCGCAATCTGGAACAGCGGATAGGCGCGGCCGGTCACCTTGATCTGGCGGGCGAGCGATTCGACGCCGGCTTCGTCCGGCAGAAAAGTGACGGTGATTTCCGGCAACGGCGCTGGCGGCTCGAAATCCCGCCTCGCGGGACGGCGTTCGCCCCGGTCGTCGCTGCGGGGAAATCCCTTCTTGCGGTCGCCGAATTTTCCACCGGCCCGCGGCGGGCGGGGTCCGCGGCGCTCGCCGAACGAGTCCGGGCGTGGTCCTCCGCGCCGGCCTTCGCGCGGGCGGTCTTCGCGTCCAGCGGGCTCGCCGGCAAATTTCGCGTAGGGGTTGGTGGCTGGTTTTCCCTGCGCCCAGGCGGGCAGGAAAAGCTTTTCCAGATCGATTTCGACGTCAGAAATACTGCTCATGCGACAAATGCCCCGACATGCGGGGTTGAAAATGGATCAACATCATGGCTGGGTACTGGACAGAAAGCAAGCGCAGCTTCGGGAATTGCCTTAATTTGATTTGCCGTTCTGCATTCTGCCGACTAAAAAGCCCATTAACCCGATGAAAATAACTCCTCCAGAAATGATCATCAAAACAGAAGCCTTTCCTTCGGTGTTTACTTGAGAGCAAAGGCCAGCAGTTCCGGCCAATAATAAAATAGTCGATGCTTTGGTTATCACTTGCGATGAAGTGAGTGGCGTTTTCATTTATTAGCCTTAACGTCTTTGACGATTTGTACCCGCACGGTAGTTTCAGCTGACACAACGGACGGGATTTCAAGCACGTTCAAACATTGCGCTTCGCCTTTGTCCTGACAACAATCTCAACGATGTCAAAGCGGTTTTCTTCGGCTTTCTATTTGGTGACGGGCGCGGCGTTGCGTTTCGCCAAAATCGCGTCCACGATCTTTTTGGCCAGCGCGGGTTTTTCGGCCATTGCCTTCTGCGCGGCTTCCTTGCCCTGGCCGATCAGCTCGCCCTCGAATTGCAGCCATGCGCCCTTTTTGTCCACCACGCCGTTTTCAATGCCCACCTCGAGGATGCTGCCTTCCTTGTTGATGCCGTGATTGTAAATGATGTCGAACTCCGCCTCGGCAAACGGCGGCGCCACCTTGTTTTTGACGACCTTGACGCGGACGTGATTGCCGGTGGCGTTGCCGGCATCGTCCTTGAGCGTATCCTTGCGGCGGATGTCGAGCCGCACGCTGGCGTAGAATTTCAGCGCCTTGCCGCCGGGCGTCGTTTCCGGATTGCCGAACATCACACCCACTTTTTCCCGCAACTGGTTGGTGAAAATGCAGGTCGTCTTGGACTTGCCGAGAATGGCGGTGAGCTTGCGCAAGGCCTGGCTCATGAGCCGCGCCTGCATGCCCATCGTCGCCATGCCCATCTCGCCCTCGAGCTCGGCCTTGGGCACCAGCGCGGCGACGGAATCAATCACAATCACGTCCAGCGCGTTCGAACGCGCGAGGGTTTCACAGATCGTCAGCGCCTCTTCGCCGGAATCCGGCTGCGACACGAGCAAATCGTCGAGGTTCACGCCCAGTTTTTTGGCATAGCCGGGGTCGAGCGCGTGCTCGGCATCGATGAACGCCGCCAGTCCGCCGGTCTTTTGTGCATTAGCGATGACGTGCAGCATGAGGGTGGTTTTGCCGGATGATTCGGGCCCGAAAATCTCGATGACGCGGCCGCGCGGAATGCCGCCGACGCCCAGCGCCAGATCCAGCGCGAGCGCGCCGGTCGGAATCACTTCAATTTTGACCAGCGCCCGCGCGTCGCCAAGGCGCATGATGCTGCCTTCGCCGTAACTCTTGGTGATGCTGGAGATGGCGGCGTCAAGTTCGCGCGAATGCGCAGCGGCGGCCTTGGTTTCAGCTGCAGGTTTTTCGGCAATTTTCGGCGGCATAACTTTTCCTTTCGGAGCCCTGTGTTGTTGGTTTACGGAAGGCGACAGTAGTGAATCACCTGAAAATAGTCAAACGCTGATGCGCACCATTGAAAATTCATCGAGCCGTGTTGCAGAATGAAATCACCGGACCGGTGTATGCCCGTCAACCGGCGGTTTTGGGGTTTTGAAGGCGTTGTCTTGCGGTTGCAATGGCATCATCATGGGTCGGCAGTTGCTTTGTCGCGAACCGGCAATTTTTTATTCTTGAAAATGGACAGCCAATCCTTTGAGCGCGGGATTGCACCGCTTGTCGGAATCGCCCATTGGTATTCACTGTGATCGGAGTAAATCTCAACCAGCCCCGCGAGCTGGAAGTGCTCAGCGCCATATTTTTGAAGCCATTCAAAGATCAACAAATTGGAATTCGTGCGTTGGATCCAGGAATATTTGACATTGACGAAGACGACGTATTCAGGATCCGCCTTTTCAATTTCACGAATCATTTCCTGCTGCATCGGGAGGGCATAGGGCAGCGGCTCCATCAGCGGATAGGTGTAAATATACCCCGTGGCCGACCGGCGATGACTGTAAAAATAGATTTCCGGCTCGGAACCAATCACCGCAACGCGGGCGTCCGGCGGGCAATGCGATGCCAGATAACGGCCAATCTCCACCGCCTCGGGAAATGGATTGGCGCCATAAATCACGCGGCACACCTGCGCCGGAGCCAGCCGAAAGTAAATGTCGCGCCCCTGAATCAACACGCTCACCCCGGCGAAGGCAAAGATCAGCGAGGGAATTGCCGCCGGCGGAATGGAAAAGAAGGCGCGCCGGACAAAGAAACTGGAAGTCGCGTAAAATGCCACCGCCGCCAGCAGTCCCGCCACCGGGAGCAGTTGGATAAAATAATGCCGGCGGAAATACCAGCCCGGACAAACCGCGACCAATGAAAAGAACAGGAGGCTGATGATGAAAAACCGCCAGCGCGCCAGCGACCGTTCACCCCACAGTAGAATCAGGCCCAGCCCCGCCAGGCTCCAGAGACCGGGCGCCGCTTCGAATTGGGCGACGGACGTTATATGCAATGTATTCAACCCCTGAGCGAAGGTGATCATCGAGGCATACATGCGGGCGTAATGAAAAGTCCATAACCAGAAACGGTCAAACACACCCAAGGCCTTGAGCGCCAAACACGTCAGGACCAGCGGCAGGATCCCGCCCAAGACGAGCCATCCCAGACGCAGCATCAGGCGCCGCCCGCACCAGTCCGGCCGAAAAATTTCATGTCGCACCACCCAGACGGCCGCGAAAACGCCAAAAGCGGCTCCGGACTGCTTCATCAAGGCGGCGAGTCCAAGCAACAGTCCCGCCGAAAAAATCCGCGACGGCGAAGTGTCATCATCCAGATTTTGCAACAGAACAATGCCCGCCAGCGCCGGCAGCATGACGAAGTGCGTCGCGTGGGCGAACAATCCCAAGGTCCCGGGGTTGATGGAAAGCAGGGCGCAGGTTCCGGCGGCCACCACGCCGCCGGCATTCCTGCACATGCGCCGCGCCAGCAGAAAGACCAGGGCCGCCGTGGCCAGGTTCACCAAAATCAGGCCCGCATGGATGCCGCCAACCGTCTGTCCAAACAGCGCCATGATGAGCGCATACGCGGCAAAGGTGCCGGGCCATTTCATGTTGTAAGCTTCCTGATAGGGAGGAATGCCTTGCAGCATAAGCTGACCGGTATAGGCATATTCTCCCTCGTCCCGCTCCAATGGCATGTTCAAAAGGCGGATTTGAACAGCCGTCACCACGGCCAGGATGAGAAGCAGCAGCACGATGACACGGATTGTCCCGGCAGACAAAAGACTTCCCGCTGATTGGTTTGAACGCTTGAACATTTGTAACCGCGCTTCCCGACACCGCACGGCAACAACCCATTATGCTCTGCGTCCGCCAATCGCCAGCAAAATTTCTGTGAGAACTTTCACCTTCGGTCTTACGCCTCTCAACCGTTAATGAGGGAGTGCCTGGATTCCCCAAGACGAGGCTGCCCTTCTTTTGACCCGGCGGGGGAGGCGCCCTACTCGTTCAATCCCCAATGATTGCTGCCGGGTTCTTCCGGGGAATTATTCAGCATCGCCGTCCATGAGGTTACTGACGGCTCGATACCTGAGTCCGGGAGCAGCGGCAGCAACGGCAAAAAGTCCATCCGCAGCCGGTGAGCAGCAGACTGCAGCCGGGACAAAAGTGTTCCGCCGGCCAGGCCGGCACTTAAGGCGTCCGTGATGATCACAGCCAAAGCCCCTTCCGCTTTCGTTCGGGTTTGGACACACCCGTCCAGCCAACGGCTGGTCTCCGGGGTCAGATCATGCCCTGGCAGGGAAAATAATATGATGTCCGCACGGGACACGGCTTCCGTCGCCCAATGAGCCGATGCGGGATCCTCCAGATCCTTGAATTTCCAGAAGCTGAACTTAAACTCCAACTCCGCCTCAAAGCGGGCCATCACCCCGCCGCATACTTCCATCGCCAGGTCGTGAGCAGCCGCATCCTCGTATAACACCAAAATGTGGCAGGCGCTTGCGCCTTCCAATGGAAGCGATTCCTGCACTGACGTTGCCGCGCTCTTGCTCATTTTTTAGACTGGCCGGCCGGCGCGCCCCCAAAACGCGGTCACCAGCGGAAAGACCTGTCACCCCTTTGCATCACAACTCACTTAATCACACATCGTGCCCTTTCGTACCCAATTCAAGCACAAGTTGTTCACCTCCATTCACAAGTTATGCACACCTTGTCCGCCCGTTGTTGAAATGCGGACTTTGAGCGGAAGGCCTTGCCCGGTCTTCCGGCGAACAACCCGGCCGGGAATTCCGATGACGCCAGCTTTGCCGGTCAGGCGGCGGTGACGGATTAATGGGCTGTTGCCGGGATCGGCTCACTGTCAACGCGGCGCTTGAAAACAGCCAGCCACAACTCCGCCGTCGTTCGCACTTTGGTTTGTGGCGGGTCAAACCATCGGTATTCACTCGGGCCGTCGGGTGTAATCTCCACCAGACCGGCCAGTTGCAGGTGCTCCCGTTGATATCTTCCAAACCAGCCAAAGATCAATGGGTTGGAATCCGAATACTGCAACCAGGAATCGGGGACATGAACAAACACCACAAAATCGGGATTGGTCTTTTCAATTTCCCGGATCATTTCCTTTTGCATCTCGACCGCCCGGGGTTGCGGCTCCATGAGCGGGTAGGTGCAAATATACCCGGTGGCCGAACGACGATGGCTGTAAAAGTATATCTGCGGTTCGGATCCCAGCACCACGATCCGCGCCCCGGGGGAACTGTGGGCCGCCAGATAACGGCCAATTTCCACCGCCTCGGGAAATGGATTTGTGCCATAAATTGCGCGGCACACCTGCGTGGGGCCGAGAAAAAAATAAATGTCGCCCCATTGAACCAGCACACCGACGGCGGCCACGGCAAAAACCAGGGGTGGCAGCGCCGCCAGCGGCAGGGAAAAAGTGCGCCGG
>JBEKSU010000099.1:0-12010 GCA_049516755.1 Verrucomicrobiota bacterium
TGCTGCTGTTTGTTGGCAATGAGATCATGTCCATCGCCGAGGCCACGCTGACGGATTCCGGCGCATACACGCTTACCGTTGTCCGTGGCCGCTTCGGCACGGCCATCGCCGACCACGCGCTCGGCGACACCGTGATGATAATTGCGCTGGCTGATTTGCTGCCGTTGCAGCATCCGCATTTCCTCGGCGGCAACACTGGCCGGTTCAAACTCACGCTTGGCGGCCAGGATGCTTCCGACGTGGATGCCTTCGACCAGGTCTTCGCCGGCACGAATTGGAATTTCCCCGTGTACCTCCAACAACTCCCGAACCCATGAAAAAGATTCTGCTCACTCTCGCTCTGCTGGCGGCCGTAACCGTCCACGCGCAATACGGCATCACCGTGGACACTAACTGCGTCATCAAACGCGGCACGAACTTTTTCACGGCCAACAGCAACTTGTGGATGTCACCGATGATTGGCTGGATACATGACCAGCAATATATCTCCGCGCTCCAAACGAACGTGGTGATGTCCTCGCATCGCTACACGATTTTCTCAACGAATGCTTTCGTGATGTCCGGCTCGAATTACATCGGTCGGTTTCCGCAGCTCTTTGACTGGACTCTTATGGCACCCTCGGTTGAAATTCCTGGTAGCATGGGACTGACGACTCTTTTGCCTGAAGCATTGTGGGGCAGTTATGACGGCACAAATGGTTGGTTCCCACTGCCTGATAATTTCGTTTGTTGGTCGAACATTTCATTGTCGGTCGTGGGCACGAACACAACCGGAATTGGAGGCGTCACGATCTATGGTTTGGATCACCCGGAATTGTACGGCAACGTGATTTCCTTCGATGGCCAGACGTGGCTCGCCAATGGCAAAAAGGTTGCCACGCAAGACGACATTAGCCAGGCGGTTCACGCCCTCACGCCTCCCGTGCAAATGGCTGGCGCGTGGGTCTTGGATTCCCAGGCAACGAACGGTGAGACTGTGACGTGGTACAACCACAACATGGCCATCTTCACGATGACCGGATACGCGGCAGGAATTCCGATGGCGAACGGCGGCCTTGATGGCACGCACACCAACCTGCTCATCATGACGCCCGTCACCAATCTTGTCACCGGCTGGTTGCTCGAAACCTGCACGAATCTGAACGCACCCGTCATCTGGCAGACCGCTCTCGGCTATACGATGACAACGAACACCGGGGTCGTGACCTTTACCGCACCAATGAACTTCGCTCTCCAATGCCAATTCTTCCGCCTGCGCAACGCCGCCACGCAATCGGCGAGCTTCAGTATCCCGGTGGCCATGCCGGCGCTCCTGCTGACGCCTGGCACCATCACCAACTCCACCGACCCGGCTGCCGGCGCTGGATTGGTCTGCATTGACACGAACTTTGTCTATGTTAGCGTCGGCACGAACCGATGGAAGCGGGCAAGCTTGAGCAGTTGGTGAGCAGCGTGGCTGCTGGAGGACGGCAGCAATGCCGCTGCAACCCTTTTGCCGGCGCGCCGCCGTTACGCTATGCAACCCATTTCAGGCAACAATCCAACCCTTTTCACCAGTTGGCCGGTCTTACCCGCACATCGATTTCCGTGCCGGCGCCGCGAACTGATTTGATCTCGAGGTCGCCGCCCACATAGGTTGCCCGCTCGCGCATGCTGAGCAGATCAAGGTCGCCTTTTCCTTTTCGTCTGGCCGCGTGATGATCCGGGTTGAAGCCGATTCCGTCGTCCTTGATCGTCAATTGCGCCGTGTTGCCCTGCTGCTTCAGACGCACCATCACGTGGCGGGCGTGGGCGTGCTGCTCCACGTTTTTCAAGGCATTCTGGAGAATGCGGTAGAGTGCCAGCTCGGTGTCGGCGGGCAGCCGCGCGGTCAACTCCACACAGGCCAGCTTGACGGCCACGCCCGTCCGCTCCGTGAATTTCGCGCTGGTGTCGCGCAGGACCGCGACCAGACCCAGCTCGTCCAATACACTGGGCCGCAGATTACGCGAGATGCGTTCCACTTCTTCGGCCGTCTGGCCGAGCAGCTCGCGGAGCTTGATCGCCTCTCTCTTCAATGGCCTGTCGCTCGACGAAAGTTTATCCGCCAACGTCTGGGAGCGAACCAGGACGGCGCAGAGCAGCTGGGTGATGTTGTCGTGCAATTCGAGGGCCACGTGCCTGCGCTCGGTTTCCTGAGCCTGCACCAGGCGGTGGGACAACGACCGCAGCCGTTCCTCATTGCGCCGGGCCTCCGTCATGTCCGTCACCACCATGCCGATGGCCGCGTGGTTGGAACCATCCTTGGCCAGCGGACGAATGGAGATTTGCGCCGGCATTTGTGAACCGTCGCCGGCCTTGAGCAGCACCTGGATCTTGGAGCCGGATTTGTCAGCCTGTTTGATGAGCCGTCGGAGCGTGGCCCGGTCCGCGGCGGAGAGAAAGCGGCGAAAGGAACTTCCGATCACCTGTTCCAGCGGACATTTGACCATGCGGGCGAAGCACCGGTTGGCGTAAAGAATCGTCTTGTCCGCCGTCAGCGTCAGCGCCCCTTCGTTCATGGATTCCATGAGCACGCGGTAGGCATGCTCGGCGCCTTCCAGCGTGAACACCTGGGAGCCTTCCTTGCCCGCAACCATCACCGTATCCACCTCGCCGGTGCGGATGGCGCGGAGCGTTGCCTCGGCTTCGGTCAACCGGGCATGGAGCCTGGCGAGTTCGCCGGACGGTTGGAGTTCACGCTTTAGCGTGTCTTCTCCCGGACACGCTAAAGCGTGAACTCCAGCAGGCGCGGGACGGGAGTAAATCTTGTGCCGGGCGGTTTTCACACGGTGATTCTACCTTTGGTGATCAAGTCCAGCTCGACGAACAGGCCGGTGATGTTCGCCAGGCTGCCAATGAACCGGCGCACCGGCCGGGGAAATTCCATGATGAGCGTCGGGGTCGCGACGATCTGGTTCTTGCGCGCCAGTTTGGGCTGCTGATAGATGTCAATCACTTCCAGTTTGCAGATGCCTTTCAGTTCGGCTTCGCACAGTTGACGGACGCTCACGACGGCCTGGCGCGATCGGGCCGTGGCCCCCGCCACGAACAGTCGCAGGATGTATTTGTCCCTGGACCGGGTGGTCAGCAACTTCGCAGCAGCCTTGGTCGCGCGCTTTGTTTTGTCTGTTTTCACGGGCGTTCGTCTCGGTTAATCCGTCGCGCGCAAATCCAACCCCACGAGCACGCGTTCGGTATCGGAAAGGTTGCCAAGGAGGGTTCGCACGGGCTTCGGCAACCTGCGCACCACCGTGGGAACGGCCAGGATTTGGTCGCCTTTGGCCAGCTGGGGCTGCTTCACCAAATCAATCACCGTGATGCGATAGCGGCTTTTGAGATGGATTTCGCAAAACTTCTTCAGGTTCGCGAACGCCGTCAACGACTTGGGCGTCGAGTCGGTCACGTAAAGGCGCAGTTGCCAGAGTTTGGCGGGCCGGTGATGGGAATCGGAGGCGCGTCGTCTCACCGTTTTGGCTTTCATCAATGTACCCTCCCATTTCCAGCTCTGACCCGCGCGCTGGACGCCACCGAAACATCGGCCTGGCGCAAGCGGCCCAGTTCGGTCCGCTCGGTGCTCAACAAGCGCGTTTGCGTTCCGACCTGTTCGTCAATTTGCCGGAGCTCTTCGGCGCTGGCTTCATGCTCGGAGCGCAGCCCGCTGATTTGCCGTTCGAGCGCCGCGCGTTTTTGCTCCAGTTCGCGTTTGCGACGGGCGGCTTCCTGATGGCTGGCGAGCAGGGAGGCTTTTTCAAGGGCATTTTGGGCCACGCGGGCCGAGCCGGTCAGCACACCGCTGGGACCGATGTAGGCGTCCACGAGGTCAATGCCCCGGTCCGAAATCAGGAACTCGCGGACCTGGTTCGAGTGCGCCATGCCCCGCGCCTTGAGCACGTAGAGCACGCGATTGCGCTCGCCGTTGCCTTCGAAGTCCTGCAACAACAGCCAGGAGTCCATGAGCGAGGACATGGAAGCTTCGCTTTGTTGCAGTGCGTGGCCGGCCTGCGTCAGACTGGTGAAAAGCGTGGTGACTTGTCCGGCCTTCAAATAATCCACCAGCCGCGTCACCATCGCCTTGCATTCGGAGGCGGTGCCGGAGTCCATCAGGCTGGTGATGGGATCGATGATGACGACGCGGGGTTGAAACGTGGCAATCTCCTTGAACATCGTGGCCAGATGCATTTCCAGGCCGTAGAGCGAGGGCCGCGCCGCGTGAAACCGCAGCAGGCCGCGCTGGACGAACGGCTCCAGGCGCAACCCGATGGAATGCGTGTTGCGGATGATCTGGTTGGGCGATTCCTCGAACGAGAAGAAGAGGGTGCGCTCCCCGCGCCGGCAGGCGGCCTGGGCAAAATTGGCGGCGACAATGGTTTTGCCGGTGCCGGGTGTGCCCGTGAGCAGAATGCTGCTGCCGCGAAAAAATCCCCGCCCGCCCAGCATCGCGTCGAGCCGGGGGATGCCGGTGGCAATCCGCTCGCGCGACACCTTGTGATTCAGCGCCAGCGACGTGATGGGCAGCACGCTGATGCCCTCGTCGCCGATGAGAAAGGGAAATTCGTTGGTGCCGTGCAGCGAGCCGCGATATTTCACCACGCGCAGATTCCGCGTGGCAATCTGATCATTGACCCGGTGGTCGAGCAGGATGACACAGTCGGACACGTATTCCTCCAGCCCGTGGCGCGTCAGTTGTTCGCGCCCGCGCTCGGCCGTGATGACGGCGGTCACGCCCTTGTCCTTGAGCCAGCGGAAGAGCCGGCGCAATTCGGCGCGCAGGATGGCCTCGTTGGGCAGGCTGGCGAACAACGCTTCCAGCGTGTCCAGCACCACGCGCCGGGCGCCGATGGAATCGATCGCGTGATTGAGCCGGACGAACAACCCTTCCAGGTCATACTCGCCGCTCTCATGGATTTCGCTGCGCTCGAGGTGGACGTAGTCAACCACGATTTTTTTGTGCCGGACCAGGCCCGCCAGATCAAATCCGAGTGACGCGACGTTGGCCGTCAACTCCTTTTCCGTCTCCTCGAAGGCCATGAACACGCCCGGCTCGCCAAACTGCACTGCGCCGCGCACGAGAAATTCCGCGGCCAGCAGCGTCTTGCCGCACCCCGCTCCGCCGCACACCAGCGTGGGCCGCCCCCGCGGCAATCCGCCGCCGGTGATTTCGTCGAGACCCTGGATGCCGGTGGGACACTTGGGCAAACGAGCCGCCGGGAAGGTGGAGCTGTGACCATTATTTTTCATTTAAGGGCAACCTTTCATAAAGCGGGTAAAATAAGAGTGACCGTCTGGTGTCCTGGCGCCGGCGCCGTCCTGCATGGCTGCATGGTCCACACATCTTGCGGCAGGCGTTTTCGCAAGGCCGCTGCATATCGCCGCGACAACGCGGTCAACTTTTGTTTCATGTTGTATGCCGGATTCAGGCGCGATCGGGATGCCATCTTCCCTCTGCGGTGCGCCACGAATTCAACACAACTATCAGACGATTGTTTCAACCTGTATATGGGGTGAACACCCCATATATCCGGCACACGTAATTATTCGTGGCAGCCGGGACCAGTTTTGGGGAAGCCCTCCAATATTTCCGGTAGGGTTACACCCCATGGCGAAAGCCCGGTCCGGCGCGTAGCGTCACTCCACAAAGTGATGGCAAATGAATTGCCACCAAAAATGAAAGACAAACCATGCATCTATTATTATTCTCGCCGGTTCTTGCCAGTGCAATCTACATTGGCGGAGGCACGCTCGGCCTCGTTCTCGTCATCGTCATTGTGGTTCTATTGCTCCGATAATCGCTGAACCACCCCGCCAAAGGCTCCACCCGACCACGTGACTGAGCACACAATATAATAACTATGAAAACTTTGTTTACGGCGGAAGCGGTTTCCAAGGGCGGACGTTCGGGAACCATCCAGACACCGGACGGGCTGCTGGATGTCACATTGGGAAATCCGTTGGTGAAAGGCATCGGGAATCGCGGCCCCAATCCCGAGCTGCTGTTTGCGGGCGCGTATGCCGCCTGTTACCACGGCGCCTTGGGCAACGCGGCCATAAAGCTGGGCACACCGGCAGCGGATTCCACGGTGCGGGCATTGGTCAGCCTGATCGAGGATGACCAGGGCGGTTACCGCCTGGCGGTGGAGCTGCATGCGCATCTTCCCGGAATCGATCGCAACCAGGCTCAGCTCATCATGGACGAAGCGCACAAAACCTGCCCTTATTCCAAAGCCCTGCGCGGCGAAACTTCCGTCAAGCTGGTGGTGGACCAACCGTCAGAGCCGGTACGAGCGCGCGGGAACCCTTTTGCCGTCACATCGGCGGCGAATTAAAACGAAAAAACAACAAATCACGAACCAAATTATCATGACCACACTCGAAATCAAAGGCGACTGGAACATCACCAAGGGCAAGCTGAAACAAAAATGGGCCAAGCTCACGGATGGCGATCTGCAATTCGTCGAAGGCAAGCAGGAAGAACTGGTTGGCCGGATTCAGAAGCGCACGGGCGAAACCCGTGAAGCGGTCGAAAAGGCCGTCAAGGAATCCTGCTCCTCCTGCTGCTGCAAATAGGCTGCCAACCGCGCCGGCGGCAGGTAGGGCGGCGCCGCCGGGAATGATGGCCGCCGGCAAATCACACCTGTTGAAAACCAGCCGCTCATTGACTCCGGGCGGCTGGCGCAGTTTTTCAAGGAAAGTTCTCTACAAACCGGCGCTCCAAGTCATAAGCGGCGGGTACGCGGAATGCCTTCCAGAAATTTGTTGAACAAAATCGCGAACAACCACTCGCGGACGTTGGTTGGAACCGGTGAATGGTGCTTTGAAGAACGGCTGGTTTTGCGCTGATATCCTCGCAAATGATGGCATAATTCATGCTGATTTATTCTGAATTTTAAAATATTTTAACCATAAACTTCAACAGACCCTCTGCTGGATACTGTTATAAAAATGAGAGCCACATCGTTCCTTTCCTTCATCCTGTTGGCGGGGGCTATCACACTGCGGCTGCCAGCGGCCGAAATCAACGGCAGCCTCACAATCGGGCAGAATTTAAATGTGAACCTGACCAGCTTGGGCACGGAGGATTGGGCCCTCTGGGGTTATGGCAGCAGTGGAACGAGCACCAGCCTCGCACCGAACGTCAGCCTGGCCGGTGGCAGCGGCATCAGCAGCCTGACGTATCTCAACCCGCACTCCCAGCCTCTGCGCGGGCTTGGGCAATTTGGGGTTAACTTCGGATTCTCGTGGACCAACGGCAATACTGTGGCGAGTGCCTCGGGTGCGTGGGGCGGATTGCAGGCCAATGATGGTGTAGGGCCCGGGCTGGGGGTTGGTGAGGGCTTTTCCTTCACCGTACCCGCCGACACGTTCGAGCGGGTACTCAATGTTTATGTGGATGAGCATCTCGGGGTCGGGACGCTTACCGCGACACTGTCGGACGGCAGCGCGTCCGCTTACATCAACTCCTCGATTCCCATCGGCGCTAATTCTCCCGGTGACTATACGATTGATTATTCGGCGGCATCAGCGGGCCAAACCCTGACCATAAGCTGGGTGGAGACTTCCTATTCATCAACCTATGACAATCCTGCCATCTACGCGGTAACTCTGAGTGAGGTTCCTGAACCGGGCACCATGACACTGATGGTGCTGGCCGGTATGACCATGGGCGGTTTCGTTCTTTTGCGGCGAAAAGCGGCCCGGCAACCCGCCTGAGAAGTCTGTCCCGCCCGGCCAGCCATTTCGTTCACGGCGTTGAACTCCCGGCGGTTTAAAACGCCTTAATCGTTTTGTCGCTCGCTTTTCGCTCAACTCTCAACAATTTAACCAGCATCCCCTGCCCGCCGTTCTCTTCTGAGCGCCGCGTACCCTTCTCCGCATCTGATGGGGAGCCCGATTGCAACTGGACCGCGAACGGCTGGCCTTTGAGCGTAAATGTGCCGAGCGGGCCAAACTTTCCGAGTTTTGGAAGTGGACGAAACGTCCGGAAATTAAAAGGAAACTGTGGCCACCAAAGCGAAAAGGCATTACCAAGACAACGTGGCGAAAAATCGAAAGTGAATTGAATTTGATGTGAACCGCCATCAAAAACATCCGCACCCGGTTGTCCGCAATCCCGCCTATCGTCAGGCGTTTCAACGGCTGGATGAGGCGTTGGAGAAAAATTCAAAGTTTTCGAATGCCGAAAAAATCCGGCGGATGCGCGCGGAATACTTTGCCGACGTGGATGCGTTGCAAAAATCCGGCCGGGTCATACTGCCAAAATGATAAATATGGCTGTCAATAAACTTAAGCAATCGGCAAAGATAATTGCCGGGTTCAGTTCTATGCGCCTTTTTGCGGCAATCCCCGTCCATTCGTGTCCATCCGTGTCCATTCGTGGTTGAAATTTTTCTTTTCATATGACCCGTACCGGAAAAATCGCCCGCCTGCCGCGCGAGATTCGCGACCAGTTGAATCGCCGCCTGCGGGACGGCGAACCGGGCGTCCGGTTGGTGGCCTGGCTGAACGGCCTGCCGGACACCCAGCGGGTGCTGGCCACCGACTTTGGCGGACGCCCCATCAACGAGCAAAACTTGTCCGAATGGAAAGCCGGCGGATACCGCGACTGGCTGGCGCGGCAGGAAACGCTGTCACAGGCGCGCGAACTGGTGGCGGACGCGAAGGAATTGACGGCGGCGACGGATGGCAGGTTGACGGATCATCTGGCCACCGTGCTGGCTGCCCGCTTTGCCGCCGCGCTGGCGGGCTGGGATGGCGAAGTAACGGAGGAATTTCGACGCAAACTGCGCTTATTGCGCGGACTGTGCCAGGACATCGTCGAATTGCGCCGGGGCGATCACAGCGGCGCCCGCTTGAACATGGAGCAGCAACGGCTGGAGCGGGAACAGGAAAAAACAGAGGAACAAGTGGTGGAACATTTCAAACGCTGGGTGAAAAATCCAGAGATACGCGACTGGATTTGCCAGGATTGGGTGGGTCCCGAGGAGCGTGAACGCCGGTTGCGTGCAATCTTTGGCCTCGAACCTAAAACGCCGGATGAAGCGGCAACCGCCGGGCCGGAATCAAGCCCGGTCAAACCGGATCAAACTGAATCAAACCAAATGAAAACACCACCAGCCAGCCAGCGGGAAAGACAGTTTGAGCAGTCCCGGCGAGCCGGGCCTCGAACTGCGGTAGGGTTACACCCCATGGCAAAGGATCGGCCCGGCCCGTAGTTTGTTAGCCGAAAGGCTGAATGGCAGAACCCGTTGGCGGCAACTGAACACAAACAACCGACTGGAAAAATTTATGAAAAGTAAAAATGTGCGGATGCTGTTGTGTCTGACGATTGTGAGCATGATCGTCGTTTTAAGTGTTTCGGGACAAACTATCAAACCGGTCCAGCCTCCCGCGCAACCGGCACAACCGCAGCTGCCGACGTCCCAACCACAGCTACAAGTTTCACAACCCACGCCGATGAAACCTTTGCCGGTAACACCCGCGCCGATTCTGCCAGCACGGCCGGCTCTGCCAGCGCAGCCGGTTCTGCCAGCGCAGCCAGTTCTGCCAGCGCAGCCGGTTTTGCCAGCGCAGCCGGTTCTGCCAGGACAACCCGGGTCGTCCGGCACCAATCATCCACCTATGTTCGATAGGCCTGTGCTCGATGATCATACGGCTTAATTCTCCATGATCTTGTTCCAATACCGGAAAAACCAAATATGAAAGACCCGGTCTATAAACTCATCGAACTCACCGGCGCCTCCACCATTTCCATCGAGGAGGCCGTGGGCAAGGCCATTCAACGCGCGCACAAAACCATCAAGAACCTGTGCTGGTTTCAGGTGGTCGAAACGCGCGGCAATATCGCCACGGGCAAGGTGCATCACTGGCAGGTATGAATATCAAGATAGCAGCGACCGACCATCCCATCCTGCAAGTTCTCGCGGAACGGTGGAGTCCCTATGGCTTCGAAGATCGTCCGGTGGCGGAGGGCGACCTCCGTTCGTTGTTTGAGGCGGCGCGCTGGGCGGCGTCCTCCTACAACGAACAGCCTTGGAACTATCTGGTGGCCACCAGGGAAGACTCCCTGGAGTTCGGACGACTCCTCTCCTGTCTCGTGGAAGCAAACCGGGCGTGGGCCAAGGCCGCGCCAGTGCTGGTCCTGGGCGTCGTCAATTTGCGATTCGCAAAGAACAACCAGGATAATCGGGCTGCCGTACACGACCTGGGTCTGGCCGCCGGGAATCTCTCGGTGGAGGCAACGGCGCGAGGTCTCTCGGTCCATCAGATGATTGGCATCCTCCCCGACAAGGCACGGGAAATTTACCAGATACCGGAGCATTTCGAGGCGTGGACGGCCATGGCCATCGGATACAAAGCCGACCCGGCCAAACTGCCGGATGCCCTGAAGGAGCGCGACCTGACGCTCCGACAGCGAAAGCCTTTGAGCAAGTTCGTGTTCACCGGCCATTGGGGACAACCGTCATCGCTCGTGCTGAAACGTGACACCTAGCCCCAAGACAAGACATGAAATTGTCCTTAAAACCGCATCACCTCAAACGCTACAAGGACATCGCGTTGCTTTTTTGGAAATACGGCCATACCGATCTGGCCAGGGAATTCGCCGGCGAAGCCGCCGGGGATGAAAAAGCACCTTTGCCTTCCAAACCCGGCCAGCCCGCGCCGGAAGAACTGGCCGACGATCTGGAGAAAATGGGGCCGACCTTCATCAAATTCGGCCAGTTGCTTTCCAGCCGCCCCGACCTTTTGCCGGAACGATATTTGAAGGCGCTCGCGCGTTTGCAGGACAAGATCAAGCCGTTTCCCTACGCCGAAGTGGAACAAATTGTCGCGAGCGAACTCGGCGTCCGCATCTCAAAAGCGTTCTCGTTTTTTGAAGAAAAACATCTGGCCGCCGCGTCGCTCGGACAGGTGCATCGCGCGGCCTTGCGCGACGGGCGTCCCGTCGTCGTGAAAGTGCAGCGCCCGGACATCCGCAAACAAATCGCGGACGATTTTGAAGTGCTCGAGGAAATCGCGGATTTTTTTGACGAGCATACGGACATTGGCCGCCATTATCGTTTCGGGAAAATCCTCGCGGAATTCAAAAGTTCCATTTTGCAGGAACTGGATTATCAACGGGAAGCGTCCAATCTGACCACGCTGGCCAATAATCTGAAGGAGTTTACGCACATTCTCGTCCCGCTGCCCGTGCCCGATTACAGCTCGCGCAGCGTCTTGACGATGGATTATGTCAGCGGAACAAAAATCACGGCGCTGAGTCCCATCGCGCAATTGGACATGAACGGCGATGTTCTGGCCGAGGAACTTTTCAAGGCATATCTGAAACAGGTGTTGATTGACGGCTTTTTTCATGCCGATCCGCATCCGGGCAACATTTTTCTCACCGACGATGGGCGCGTGGCGTTGCTGGATCTGGGCATGACCGGGCGGGTGAATGCAAAAATGCAGGAAAATTTATTGCGGTTGTTGCTGGCCATCAGCGAAGGCAACGGCGATGAAGCGGTGAAAATTGTCCTGCGCATCAGTGAAACCACGGAGGACTTCGACGAGGCGGAGTTCACCAAAAAAGCGGCGGCATTTGTTTCCGAACAGCGGGACCAGACTTTGAATCACCAGGACGTGGGCAAAGCCTTGATCGAAGTATCCCGAACGGCAGCGCAAACCGGTCTTTATGTTCCCACCGAATTGACCCTGCTGGGAAAGGGCCTGCTGCAATTGGAGCGGATTTTCGGCTGCCTTGGCATTGCTATGGTTTGTTTTTTGGCAGCCCTCGGTGGGAGTGGCTGGCTGGTGCTGGGCATTATTTGGAAAGATTAACAGGAAGCGGAAGGAGTGAATCAAGGTCGGGTTACACCCCATAGCCAAACCGCAGAGCACCGCGTAAAGTTGTTTTAGAAAATGATGGCAGATAAACTGTCATCATAAAACGAAAGACAAACTATGCATCTCCTATTCTCGCCCGTTTTTGCGAGCGCGCTCTACATCGGCGGCG
>JBEKSU010000100.1:0-11866 GCA_049516755.1 Verrucomicrobiota bacterium
CTTGTGAATAACGTTCCCGCCCAGCGGCAGTGGCAGACCGTCGTTTTGCCTGCCCCACCAAACGCCCAGGTCTTCGCAAACGACGAGGCCTTCGTTCTGATACGTCAACTGGCCCTCGTGGATGATGAGGCCGATGTCTGCCGTTCCGGAGCGGACCGCCTGGAAAATCTGATCGAATGGGACAACGATGTATTCGAAGTTCGGTGTTCGGAGTTCGGAGTTCGATGTTTTTTCGCAACCCAGCCAGAGCTGCAGGGCGAGAAACGCGCTGGTCATGGTGCCGGGAACGGCGATTTTTTTGCGGGCAATTTCAGCGCGGGAATATTTCTGTCTGGCCACCAGCATCGGGCCGTAACCATCGCCCATGCTCGCGCCGCTGGGCAGCAACGCGTATTTATCGCTGACGTGGGCATAGGCGTGGATGCTGACGGCGGTGATGTCGAGTTCGCCGCGTGTGGCGCGCTCGTTCAGCGTCTGGATGTCCTGCAAAATATGCTCGAACCGGAAGCCGTACGTCGGGATCAAATCCTTTGCCAGCGCGTAAAACATGAAGGCATCGTCGGGGTCCGGTGAATGGCCGAGCGTCAGCGTCGTTTGCTGCATGAACGCAGCCTAAACCACGCCACACAGGCTGTCACGACGAGAACCAATACGACGTCCCCCCTGAACCTGGCTTCATGAGGCAAGCCTAGGGGGGCTGATATAATTTAAACCACTGGTCAACAAGTTCCACGACGTTTGCTTGTCCATTCGCCTGGGCCACCGCACGGGCCTTTTGAGCAGCGGCGGCGGCATCATTCATTCGCCCGGCTTCGGTGTCGGCAACGACCAGGGTTAAAATCAGAATTGCCTCCTTATACCCGGTTAATTGACAGGCCCGTTCGCTCAGGCGCACCGCCTCGCTGCCGTTGTGCAAACGGGGATCAGAAGCCGTCGCCAGCAACCAGGCAAGATTGTTGTTGGCCGTGACCACCAGGCGGGCAGTGCCGATATTGCCGTTATTAAAGAAACGCGCCTCCAGGTTGAGAACGGCACGGTAGCGGTCCATTGCTTCCGCCTCCCGGCCACTGCTTCCCAAGGCAATGGCCAGTTTCAACTCCGCCCCGGCGCACATAACTGCGAACCATTTGCATACGCCTCCCCAATCGCCGGCGCCATTTTTGCCGGTCAATCTGGCGGCGGGTTGGGACTGTGCATCGGCAAGCCCGTTTTCAAACCACGCACACACGGTTTCGAGATCCCTGACACTCCTGCCAAAGGCAAGCTGACTTTCTTCCCGCCCGATATTATTCCGATATTCCAGAACAACATAGTAACGCCAGGCAACGACCATGGTGGACAGCACAATCAGCGCGGTGGCGGTGGAGAGAAAGACCGGAGACATCTTGCGCACCGCCCAGTCCGGCATGGATGCTTTTGGATGTTTTGCCGAATCGCTGTCCTTCCTTTCCTGGCTGTCACGCGAGGCGGCTCCGGCGGACGATGGATCAACGATGCCTGCCCCGGCATCATTCCGCCATCGTTCACTCAACAGGATCAGACCCAGGGGCAGGATTTGCATGAAAATACGGAATTCTTGGAAATCGCCATACATGATTTGCCCGGCCAGATACGCCAGAATCAACACCAGATATGGCAAGAAATGCCGGCGCCAGCACAGCAGCAGCGCCGCCGCCGTGGTCCCGGCATTGGCGAAAATGACATAGATTCCAGCCGGAGAAAATAGCACCCGGAGGTTCTCGACAAAGATTCTTGTATTCAGCAACCCGGCCCAATCCTTTGCATCGCCCATGGACAACGGAGCCGCCATGACATGCAAATGATCCAACAAGATTTTCTTGCCCACCACATACACGGCAAGGATGCCTGCAAACGCCGCAATCCGCCTCCACCATCGCCATTGGCCGGCGAACAACACGAGCAGGGCGCAAACCAGCACTGTTTCCTTGAAAAAAGACCCGGCGCACGTTGCCGCCAGCATCAGCCATATCCGCCGGCGCTCAAAAAGCAGAACGGCCAGTGTAAAAAACAAGGTGGCCGGGATGTCCCACGGATAAAAATACAAACCGGAGGCGGGCAGGAAAATATACATCAGCCCCGCAAAGATACCGAGGTTGATCACGAGTGATTGCCGCAGGGCAAAAATCACGACCAAAAACAAAAAGAACAGCCACAGACTCTGGTACAACCCAAAGATGTTGTCGATTTGATCCACACTGCCGGTGCTGTGATTTACCAGAAAATCAAACAAATATCCGGACAGCAACATACCCGACAACCGGCCCTTCCAAACATCGTAGATATTCTCCAGTTGAAAATTTGAAAGGGAACACGACGTGAACAGCTGTCCGTTGGTGAAGTTGTCTTGAACGCCCACTGCATACCTTCTCACGAAGCAGAAGTAAGCCGCACTCAGCAAGAAGGCCACCAACAACTCAAAAAGGAATCGCAACGGCGGCGACCCGATCCTGCGGGCGCCAATCATTTCGCCCGCCGCGTACCATCGGTTTGAAGGAGCCATCTTGATTTGGAGTTTGCCAATCAAACTGCGTCACTGAGCGTATCGCCGGCTCCAAGCATACGAAAATTCCCGGATTTCTGGAAGACCAAAGTCAAGGCCCGTCGCCTTTCTCACTTCGCCCGCACCGGCCGGAACTGGCTGCTACCGATTGCCACCTCCTTTGCGCTTCAATTCACGGTCCAATTTTGCAGGCCAATCCGGCCAGGCACGTGCGTCGTGTTCCTCCTCCAGCCAAGTGCGAGTTTGTCTGTCTTTTAAAAAATCAACCGTCTGGTCTGCCCACCTCCTTTCATCAGGTCCACAGCTGGCAAGGTTCCCCACCCCAACACAACAAACAAAATTTCAATACCGGCGGCATTCAAGCACCCCGTGTGCCGTCCGGAAAATCCGGAGAAATTTTGGAAATCCGCCGCAATTTGCGGGTACCGGAAGGACGGGAAATAAAAATCGCTGTTGCTTTTTTCCCAGACTGATAAAAATTTCGTCACCGGGTTTCATTGCGACAGAATTTTCCGGCGCCACGAATGAGTTGACTCGCTCGAACCCGGCGCCAACAATTGCACATTATCGGCAGCCAAAACCAACCAATTGAAAAGGGTGAATTTATGAGATCGATGTCCATCCTGTTCACATGCGTCAGTATTATCGCGCTCCTGGCCCTGGCCGTGGGCTGCGCCAGCACGAAGCAAACGGAGAATCTGCTGACCCTGGCCGGCTTCAAGCCCATCGCCGCCAAGACAGTCAAGCAGCAACAACAGCTCAAGGCCCTGCCGCCAGACAAGGTGACGCGCATCCAGCGAAGCGGGAAGACCTACTACGTTTTCCCCGACGCGGCCCACAATCAGGCTTACGTCGGCAGCCCAAAGGAGTATCGGAATTACCAGCAGATCCGTTCGGATTATCAATTATCCAACGAACAATTTGAAAATGCCGAATTGGGCCAGGACAACCCAAACAGCTGGGACGACTGGGACGGATGGGATGTGGTGATCTGGTCTGCTTAAGGCAATCCTTGGTTCTCCACGTCATGCTGTTTGAACGGATTTTCGGTTCCCGGCCGCTGCCGGTCTCGTCGATTGTTCATTTGCCGGCAGGACGGCAGCCGTTGCCCCTCCTGATGGTGCGCAATCCGCGCGCACGACGCTATCTGCTCCGGTTGCGTCCCGATGGCACCGCCCGCGTCACCATACCCCGCGGCGGCTCGACGGCAATGGCCCGGCAGTTTGTTGAACGCCATGCCGCCTGGCTGGAACGCGCGTTTCAGCGGCTGCAGTCGCAACCCCGAAAACTGGCGGTCTGGAAGATCGGGACGGAGATTCTGCTGCGCGGCGGCTTGGTCCGCATTGAAGCCGGATTCAACGGCGAAACTGGAACCGTCCGCTTTGGCGGCGAGTCGGTCCGCGTCCCGGACCTGGCCGCCGATTTGCGCCCCGCCATCGAAGGCCATCTTCGCCAACTGGCAACGCGCGAATTGCCACCGCGCCTGCTGGAGCTGGCCACGCGGCACGGATTGACCGTGCGCCGCATCACGGTGCGCAGCCAGAAATCGCGCTGGGGTTCCTGCTCGCGGCGCGGCACAATTTCCCTGAACTGGCGGCTCATCCAGACCCCCGCTTTCGTCAGCGACTACATTTGTCTGCACGAACTGATGCATTTGCGGCAAATGAACCACTCGCCCCGGTTCTGGCGGGAAATGGAACGCGTTTGCCCTGATTACCCGATGGCCGAACGCTGGTTGAAGGAACATCCCGGACTGCTGCGGTAAGCCGCCGGCAGAGTTATGCGCGATCCAAAAATGAAATCCAAACCCGCATCGGCGGGCACATCCGCCCCGGTCATGGCCCGGTCGCGTTTTCCGGTGTGGCTGATGGCCCTGTTGCTGGCGCTGGTGACGATTGGCCTGTACTGGCCGGCGACGCGATGTGACTTCATCAACTACGATGACAATATCTACGTCACTGAGAATCCCCACGTTCAGGGCGGATTGAATTGGGAGGGGGTGAAATGGGCATTTGGCAACACGGGGCAAGCCGCATATTGGGCGCCGATGATGTGGCTGTCGCACCTGCTGGCCTGCCAGCTCTTCGGGTTGAATCCCTGGGGCCATCACCTGATCAACGTGTTGCTGCATGCCGCCAACACTGCGCTGGTTTTTGTTTTGCTGCGGGGGTTGACCGGAGCGACGTGGCGAAGCCTCGTGGTGGCCGCGTTATTCGGATGGCATCCGCTGCGGGTGGAGTCGGTCGCCTGGGTCACGGAGCGGAAGGACGTGTTGAGCACGTGCTTCGGATTGCTGGCGCTGATTTTTTACGCGCGGTACGCGCAAAACAAAGCGACCCTCAACTCCTTGGCGAAGCGAAGCGACGCCAAGATGGCTCAACACTCAACCCTTAACTACATTCTGGCCCTGTTCTGTTTCGCCCTGGGCCTGATGAGCAAGCCGATGCTGGTGACCTGGCCATTTGTCATGCTGCTGCTGGACTATTGGCCATTGCAAAGAGTGGCGGGTGACGGGTGGCGGGTGGCGGCGGTCCGCCATTTGGCGCTGGAGAAGCTGCCGTTCTTCGGGTTGGCGGCGGTGATGGCCGTCGTGACCTTTTTGACGCAGAAGCACGGCGGCGTTGTGGCCCCGGTGGAAAGCCTGCCACTCGGCGCCCGAGGCGAAAACGCCTTGATTTCCTATTGCCGATATTTTGAGAAGCTGTTCTGGCCGGTGGATCTGGCGGTTTTCTATCCGCATCCCGGTTATTGGCCCGTGGCGCAGGTGCTGCTGGCGGGTGGATTGATGCTGGCCATTACGGTGTGGTTCATCCTGGCGCGGCGGCGATATCCGTTTTTGCTGATGGGCTGGCTTTGGTTTTGCGGGACAATGGTGCCCGTCATCCAACTGGTGCAGTCGGGCGGACAGGCAATGGCTGACCGTTTCACTTATGTCCCGTCGTTGGGGGTGCTCGTCCTGGCAATCTGGGGCGTGTACGAATTGATCCGCCGCTGGCAGTATCATGAGCAGGTGTTGTCGGTGGCGGCCGGTTTGGCAATCATCCTATGCCTTGGGTTGACGCGGCAACAACTCGGATATTGGCGGAACAGTGAAACACTTTTCCGGCACGCGCTCGCAGTCACGAAGAACAATTACCTCGCGCACAAGGCCCTCGGCGTCGTTCTCGGCCTGAAAGGCCAGACCGACGAGGCGATCGACCAATTCCAGGAAGCCATCCTCCTGGCGCCGGATTACACCGAAGCCCACTACAGCCTCGGTATCGCCCTCGACCGAAAAGGTCAGACCGACGAGGCGATCAAACAATTTCAGGAAGCTGTGCGACTGAAACCCGACTATGCCGAGGCCCACTTCAGCCTGGGCACCGGCCTGGGCATGAAAGGCCAAATCGACGACGCGATCAAACAATTCCAGGAAGCCATCCGGCTGAAACCCGATTATGGCGAGGCGCATTACAATCTCGGCACGGCCTTCGGCATGAAAGGCCAGACCGACGAGGCGATCAAAGAATTCCAGGAAGTCATCCGTCTGAACCCCGATTACGCCGAGGCCCACTACGACCTCGGCATCGCCCTTGGCCGGAGAGGCCAGACCGACGAGGCGATCAAAGAATTCCAGGAAGCCATCCGCCTGAAACCGGATTATGCCGAGGCTCATCACTACCTCGATCGCGCACTGGAAACAAGGAATGCCCCGGCGGGCCGCTGATTGCATGCATTCGCCGCCGGTGATTAATGCTACTTTCTGAGCCAGCCCTGCCCTCTTCTTTGTTGTCAAGCCAGTCCGCGCAAGTTCGCGCTTTCAATTGCCGGAGTTCGCGGCTAGCGTTTCTCCGCCAACCGTAAAAACAGCATAAAAGTATGATCAAAGCGCTCTTTATCCTCATTGCCGGCGGACTGTTGTGCGGTTGCGCCAGCGTGGCGCCGGTGGCTACTTCCATGGCCGGGCCGCTCGGCCAGCAGCCGGTGCAGGCGAACACGCACACGTCAGTCAACCTGTCGGAAGGAAATTTTGTGGTGGTGAAAACCAACGTGATGGGGCGGAGCAAGGGCTTCAGTTTGCTCGGCTTGATCACCGTTTATCCCGCCACGACGACGAAAGCGATGAGCCGGCTTTATGCGGAAGCGGGAATGCAGGAGGGCAAACCCAAAACCATGGCACACCTCATGATCGAGCACTCGAGCATGTATTTCATTCTGTTCTCGATTCCCGAAATCACGGCCCGGGCTGATATCGTGCAGTTCAACTCCCAAACGATCCCTGACAGCGGCGGGAAAAAGGACCCCGGCGGACCGCCCTGACAGCAGAATTCATGAGATCGCAGATGGAAGTCCGGGGAATGAAGATTATGAATTTTCGCCGGCGTAAATCCGCTGCCACCAGCCTTTGAAAGCAGCGCGATCAATGGATTGAAATTTGTTTGTCACCTTTGGCGGGGCGGTGCTGTAGTATCAGTTGGGCAGCAGCAGCGACCTCACCGTGGTGCATGGCAATTTGACCTTGGACGGCTCGCTCAACGTCGCCAACTCCGGCGGCTTTGGAATGGCCAATTATCCCCTGTTCACTTACACCGGCAGCTTGAGCGGCAATACCACGCTTGGTTCCACCCCGCCGGGCTACAGCTGCTTCCTCAACATCAACACCGCGGGACGGGTGGTTCTGTCGCTTATTCTCCGTCGCCGACACCACCGGGTTCGCGGCGATCAAATCTTTGGGAAACAATATCGTCATGAGCGGCGGAGCCGGTTCAACAAACGGCCCTTATTTTGTGCCTACCTCGACCAACCTTGTTCTGCCATGGAACCAGTGGACGCGTTCTGCCCCAGGTCAGTTTAACGGCAATGGGGAATTCGCGTTCACCAACGCCCTGGGAACCGATACTCCTCAGCAATTTTATATGCTGCAACTGCCGTAGCCGCAGGAATCCGGAACATCGCGGATGGTACAGATGTGAGTTGGGCGTCAGGAGTTGGCGCTCACTCACTTACATTGGGGTCGTTTCATAACGGACGTTCCAAGCGACCGCCAATGCGGCGAAATGGCGGACGTCTCGTCCACCCTCGGTCAACTCATGGTTTCATCCCGCTCATCGTCATACAATCAATGCCGCTGTAAACTTTATCCAAACTCACTCTTTTGTTGAAGGTGACGGTGGCTTCGCCGCGGCTTTCTGCAAGTCCAGCTTTTCAAGCACAACCAGATTGTTGCTTGCCTCGGCAAAGTCAGGCTTCAGCCTTAGGGCTTCGTGATACTGGCGGATCGCCTCATCCAATTGTCCCTTTTTGGCCAGCGCGAAGCCGAGGTTGTTGTGCGCGGCTGCATTGTCGGGCCTTAATTCGATCGCCTTTCGGAAATGAGCGGCTGCCTCGTTCAGCCGACCATTTTTTAAAAGTACATTGCCGATATAAAAATGGGCACTGGCATTGGCGGGCTCAAGTTCCAACGCCTTTTGGTAATAAGCGATTGCCTCGTCCGGTCGCCCTTTTTTGACAAGCATATTGCCAATATTAAACTGGACCCCGGCATTGTCGGGGTTGAGTTCCACCGATCTTTGATAATGTATGAGCGCTTCGTCCGGTCGCCCATTTTTGGCAAGAATATTGCCAATATCAGCTTGGGCACTGGCATCAGCGGGGTTTAGTTCCGTCGCCTTTTGGAGACAGGTCAGCGCCTTGTCTGCTTGTCCCGTTTGGAACAATGCATAGCCTAGATTTTTGTAGGCTAAATAACAATTGGGATCACACAAGATGATGCGCTGCCATAACGATTCGACCCCGCCATACCGCCATCGCCAACCCAAGGCCCCTGCTGTCAGCACCATTGCGACGCATAGTGCCGGTTCAAAAAGTGATTTGCGCCTGAGAGCGACGCCGGCAACGGTGATAAGTCCTGCCGCCGCCAGGGACAGCGGGCCCAGCCAGGCCAGATACTGATAATGACCGGCCAGGCCCTGGTCCATGTTAAGTCCTTCATCATAGGCCAATCCACGATAGCATCGCCCCTCTTGCCTGCCTTGCGCGGCAACCTTGCGAAACCAAGGGATGCTGGCCTCAAAACTTTGTGCTGTCCCTTCTCCCTGCAAATAACACCATCCCAACGCCAGTTGCGCGCCGGTGTGCCCCCTTCCAGCCGCTTCTCTGAACCAATAAAAGGCTTCCGGCCAGTTGGTGGCCACTCCCAGCCCTTTGTAGTAGTCGTTGCCTAGCACATACTGCGCCGCTACCTCCCCCCGCTCCGCCTTGGTTCTCAACTCTGCCAGCACCTGCATCTGTTTTTCAGGTTCCAAATACCTCAACAGCGCGTCATAGGCCAAAACCACCACGCTGCCGGTAATCAACATCACTACCACCGCTATCAAGATCAGCCCTCGGGCACTCTTTCGACACGCCCATGCGCCCTCTACCCTTGCCGGCGCACTCTTCCCCGCGATCGGCTTCGAAGCTTTCACCCGACTCTTTCCGCTGCGGCCCTGCTGGTCTGGATTGGAACCGGAAAGAGGACGCACGACAGCATCCGCTGAACGCCGGATCCAGCCCTGCGCATATTCACTTAACACCAGGCAGCTCAACGGCAATACCTGCATGAAGATGCGCACTTCGCTGAACGTCCCATACATGAATTGTCCCGCCACATACGCCACAATCATCCACAGGTAGGGTCGAAACCGCCTCGCCCACCCCAACACCAGCACCGCCACCAGGGTCCCCGCATTCGCAAATAGCACCTGGGCCGCCTGGTCCGAAAAAAGCAGTTTGAGGTTGTTGATCAAAAAATCCGCGCGCAGCAATTGCCTGACATTGGTGGAATCGCCCATCGCCAGAACCGCCGTGTTCAAATGCAGGCTGCTGATCAGGTAGCGCTTGCCCAAAAAGTAAAATGCCAGCGGCCCGGCAAAGCCCAGAAGCCGCCAGTGCCATTTCCACCCCCGGTTGAACAGGCACAAGACCACACCCACCAGCACCGTCTCCTTGAAAAAACAACCCACACCGATGGCCGCCAGCATCAACCCCCAGCGCCCCCGCTCATGGAGCAAAACTGCCAGGGTTAAAAAAACAGTCGCCGGCAGATCCCACGGATAAAAATAAAAACCCGCCGCCGGAGCAAAATTGCAGATCAGCCCGGCAAAGATTCCCAGGTTGACCAGCAGGGATTCCCTCACGGCAACCAGCATCGTCAGCATCAGCACCAGCAGCCAAAATGCCTGGTACAAACCGAATAGCATCGCATACTGTCCAATTTGGTACCCGTCACCCTTGACCAATAAATCAAACAACGCCCCCGACAGTAACATGCCTGACAGCCGGCCTTTCCACACATCGTACAATCCGTCCAGGTGATAATTTGATTGTGAACAAGCCGTAAACACCCAACCGTTCGTGTGATTATATCCGACACCCAGGGTGAAGTTGCGGACCAGAAAATAATAGCAAACACTGAGGCAAAGGATGACGAATAATTCCAAAACGAACCGGGAGCCCGTTTTGGCGGCACCGGAGGCGGGGAGCTTCGGGTCCAGGGAAGAAAGCGTCATGCGTTGGAACTTATCTGATGAACCTTTTCACCGGGAGGACAAACAACACGGCACTTCCCGTGAACCCGATGACGGAAATCAAAACCCCGCCGCCGGCTTTCAGCACCCGGATTTGTTGTTCGATGAAGGGAAAACCCAGTTTGATCATGGCTCGTTAATTGGTATGAATCGTTGCATCGTGAATCATCGTGAATCATTGAAACCAATTTGGCAAATGCTTACCTGTCACATCTCGGCGGAAACAAGCCAAAAGTCCATGCAAACCACCGCAAGCTTTTTCCCCTGGCCATACGATTATTCACGCCAAGTGGGCGTTTGGTTGGCAAAAACGGTTTCGTAAACCGTTAAACTTTAAACACGCTTTGGGACGAAAGTCCCATGCTTCTGTGCTGACAGCATTTTCGCGCCCTCGGCTACGGCACGGAGCAGAAGCGCCAGAAATTATTCGAGGTTGGATCCGGCATGTTGGTGAACACCACCAACCGCCATACGTTGGCGGGATTGGTCGCCTACGGCACCCAGTCCCGCGTGCTTGAATCCGCCAAGGTCACTTGAAATAACCTCCGGCACCGCGGTAAAACATATCTTTCATTGGATTTCTTTTCGGTGGGCGCCGTCCCGCTTCAATCCACGGTAGGGTTACACCCCATAGCGAAGCCGCCCCCGCCAGCGCAATTTATGTGTCAGCACCCGCGCCGACGGCGGCGCAACCGATTTCTCAAACCCGCTGTCAGCCGGACGCTGACAGCGGGCAAAAATGCAACGCAACGAACGAAAGAACGATTATGTTAAGCAAAGCCAAAACACTGACGGATTACAAATTGGAAAGCCTCGACGGGGAAATCGGGAAGGTCAAAGAATTCTACTTCGACGACCGGCACTGGACCATTCGCTATCTGGTCGCCGACACAGGAAACTGGCTCGCGGGCAGGCAGGTGCTGATTTCCCCTTATGCGCTAAATGGCGTGATCAAGAGCGAAAAGCATCTTTCGGTCGATTTAACCAAAAAGCAGATCAAGGACAGCCCTTCCCTAAACAGCGACAAACCCGTATCGGGCCAATTCGAGGAGTCCTACTATGAGTATTATGGATGGCCGATGTATTGGAGCGGTCCAAATATGTGGGGAGCAAATCACTACATTGAGCGTAATCGTGAAAAATGGGGGAAATTCAACCACGGTGAGAAAGCGTGGGATCGCCATTTGCGCAGCACTCACGCGGTGAGTGGTTATCACCTCCAAGCCCTGGATGGCGAGATTGGCCACGTCGAGGATTTTATCATTGATGATGAGACCTGGGCGATTCGTTATCTGGTTGTGGGCACGCGGAATTGGTGGCCGGGAAAAAGGGTCCTGGTTTCGCCGCAATGGATCGAGCGCGTCAGTTGGAACGAGTCGAAAGTCTTCGTCAATCTTGATCGCGAAACCATCAAGCAGTCACCGGAATACACGGAGGAGTCTCTGCTGACCCGGGATTATGAGATTGGCCTGCATCGTCATTACAATCGTAAAGGCTACTGGGTGGATGAACTGGTGGCCGTGTAGTATTCCGATTGACCTGCTGCCTCCGCTCACGATCTGGATTCCCAGCGGTGGACTGGTAGCAGCGCAACGAACGGCTTTTTTTTATGATGAATCATACAAATGGATGGACGGGTGTATGGGCTGGTGGAGGGATGTGGCTTTGGACAGTGATCGGCGTAGCGTCGGTGGTCCTGCTGGTCATTGTGATTGGCAAGCTGTCCAAGAAATAATCATGGATTTATGCAAAATATGAAAACAAAAACTCTCACCCCGGAACTGCTCCACAAGATGGA
>JBEKSU010000101.1:0-11839 GCA_049516755.1 Verrucomicrobiota bacterium
AGCGGCAGTGTCAGGAATTCCACCGACGAGAAACGGATAACCCGTGACGTCGCAGTTTGGAAGGCTGGCGAAATCAGATGCAGTTGGGCAAAAGACAACAGCCGTTTTCCCTGTCTTCGATTTGACAAAACACGCAACCCATTGGCAGCCGCGAGGTTTGACCAACGTTGATCATGCCGTCCGTCAATGGCAAGGGGATTGCTATTTGGGTTTCGCGAATAAAAAAATTACGAAACGGGGGAAATGATTGCGTGAAGCAACTGCGGACATGATTTCCAGCTGCATCAAGAAATTGCTGCGGTTGGATGCTGGGTGAGTGCGGCGGGTGCCGCAAGGTGCCCGCCGCTTCTTGCCGATCGCCAAGTCATACGAGATAAGTTGGCTGTGGTGCTGCTGGGTCGCGGTGTTGAAGAATGCTCTGGCTGCGCAAAACATAACAGCGTCGGAAGAATTTCCCCACTCGTTGTTAAAAAATGTTTCGTTGCCCATCAAGGTGTTGCACAAACTGCGGGAGGAAATTGAAGTGCTGGCATTGCCGTTGCTAGATGCGGCTCGACCAGACTTGGTGTGCCCTGTTCCACTCACAAACAGCGGTGCCCGGCTTGGCCACAACTAACAACTCAACCCAGCACAAAATGAAAAAAATCGAAGCGATCATCAAACCATTTAAATTGGAGGAAGTTAAAGACGCCTTGGGCGAAATCGGGATCACCGGAATGACGGTTAGCGAAGTCAAGGGGTTTGGCCGGCAGAAAGGTCACACGGAAGTTTATCGCGGCAGCGAATACACCGTGGACTTCCTGCCGAAGATCAAGGTTGAGTTGGTCATCGCGGATGGACAAGTCGATGCTGCGGTCGGGGCGATCGTGAAGATCGCCAAGACCGGAAAAATAGGCGACGGCAAGGTATTTGTCTCCAGCGTTGAACAGGCCGTACGGATTCGCACGGAAGAGAAAGGCGAGTCGGCCATTTAAGCAATTAAACCAACTTGAACCTCACCCAAACCAAAAAAATGAATAAATATCTTTTGACGTTGGCTTTGACCACCTCAGTTGTTTTCAGCGTTTTGCCAGTGCGCGCCGACACGGTAACAAATCCGCCGGCAACCCTTGAGCAACGCATATCATCGCTGGAAGCCTACATTAACAATGGCGATCCGACCGGCGCCTTGCCGAAAGACACCAATGGCAATCTCACCATTACGGCTCCAGTGACCGTGGGGGTTCCGGGTCCCGGCCACAATGGCTGGCAGATGACATCCGCCGCGCTGGTATTGTTCATGACGCTGCCCGGGCTGGCGTTGTTTTACGGCGGCCTCGTGCGCCGCAAGAACATTCTCTCCGTGATGGCGCAATGCCTGCTCATCACCGGATTGGTCACCATTTTGTGGTGGGCTTTTGGCTACAGCCTGGTCTTCCACAGTGGCAGCGCCTTTCTGGGCGGGTTGGGCTTTGCCTTTCTGAATAATGTGACCTCCGCCCCGAATACCGATTATTCCTACTGGGTGTCGCAGAATGTCTTTTCGATGTATCAATTGATGTTCGCCATCATTACACCAGCGCTGATCCTCGGCTCCATCGCCGAACGCATGAAGTTCTCCGCAATATTCCTGTTCATGACGCTCTGGATGTTCATCGTCTATTTCCCGCAAGCCCACATGGTGTGGGGCATTGACGGCCTGATGAACGGCGTCTGGAATGCCAAGGCGGGAATCAAGGCCATTGACTTCGCCGGCGGCACCGTTGTGCATATGACCTCCGGGTGGTCGGCGCTCATTCTCTGCCTGATCCTCGGCAAACGCATCGGCTTCGGCCGGGAAAACATGGCGCCACACAGCATGGTCTTGTGCATGATCGGCACCGGCATGCTGTGGGTGGGCTGGTATGGATTCAATGCCGGTAGCGCGGTCGGCGCCGACGTCATCGCGGCCAACGCGTTCACGACCACAACGCTGGCCACGGCCGTGGCCTCTTTTGTGTGGCCGATGTTGGAATGGCTGGTACGGGGCAAACCCAGTGTGCTCGGCTTCTGTTCCGGCGCGGTGGCGGGACTGGTCGTCATCACCCCGGCCTGCGGTTTTGTCACGGCGACCGGCGCGGTGATTATCGGTGTAGCCGCCGGCTTGATTCCCTGGTTCTTCTGTTACAAGGTCAAAGGCTGGTTCGGCTATGACGACGCACTGGACACCTTCGGTGTGCATGCCATCGGCGGAACCATTGGCGCTTTCCTGACCGGATGCCTGGCGCGCAATGTAGCGAATGCAAACCTGACCACCAACTTGAAAACCCAGGTGACGGACTCATTCTTTCAGCCGCTGGTGCTGGAACAACTCAAAGCCATCGGCCTGACCCTGGTGCTGGCGATTGTCGGCACAACGGTCATCGCCTTTGTTGTCAAGGCAATCGTTGGATTGCGGCCGACCGAAGAAGTGGAAGTCGCCGGGCTTGACCTGGCGGACCACGGCGAGGAGGGATACACAGATTAAACCAAAAAAAACTCGACGCTGCGCCGGTTGTTGGCAGAATCCAACTCCGGCGCAGCATTAGATTTTGACCGTAACAAAACGAAAAACAACCAAAAATACACAACAACTAATATGGCAACTCCCAAGAGCGTAATAGAACTGGCCAAGAAGGCCGGGGCGAAAATGGCGGACATCAAGTTCGTGGACACCTTTGGCACCTGGCAGCACTTCAGCATCCCCATCGCTGAATTAAACGAGGAATCCTTCTCCGAAGGCCTCGGCTTTGACGGCTCCTCCATCCGCGGCTGGAAAAGCATCGAGGCTTCCGACATGCTCGCGATGCCCGACCCCGCCACGGCGTTCATCGATCCGTTTTGCGCCGTTCCCACATTGAGCCTCACCTGCACCATCGCCGATACCGGCACCCTGGAACCGTACACCCGCGATCCCCGCGGCATCGCCCAGCGCGCCGAAAAACACCTCATCGCCACCGGCATCGCCGACACGGCGTATATCGGGCCTGAAGCGGAATTCTTCATCTTCGACAACGTCCAGTTCGATTCCAAGACCAACGGCACGTTCTACTCCATTGACAGCGAGGAAGGCGTCTGGAACACCGGCCGCGATGAAATGCCCAACCTCGGCAACAAAATCCGCCACAAGGAAGGCTACTTCCCGGTCGCGCCCGCCGACACCCAGCAGGACATCCGCACCGAAATGTGCCTGGTGATGGAAGAACTCGGCGTCAAGATCGAACGCCAGCATCATGAGGTCGCCACGGCCGGCCAGGCGGAAATTGACTACCGCTTCAGCCCGCTCGTCACCGCCGCCGACTGGATGATGATCTACAAGTACGTCGTCAAGAACGTCGCCAGGAAACACGGCAAGACCGCCTGCTTCATGCCCAAGCCGCTCTTCGGCGACAACGGCTCCGGCATGCACACCCATCAATCCTTGTGGGCCAAGGGCAAGCCGCTCTTCGCCGGCAAGGAATACGCCGGTTTGAGCCAGATGGCGTTGTACTACGCCGGCGGTTTGCTCAAGCACGCCAAGGCCCTGTGCGCCATTTGCAACCCCACCACGAACAGCTACAAACGCCTCGTGCCCGGTTATGAAGCCCCCGTCAACCTCGCCTACAGCGCCCGCAACCGCAGCGCCGCCGTCCGCATCCCGACCTACAGCGAAAACCCGAAGGCCAAACGCCTGGAATATCGCCCGCCGGATCCGGCCGCCAATCCGTATCTCTGCTTCGCCGCGCTGCTCATGGCGGGCCTGGACGGCATCCAGAACAAGATCAAGCCGGGCGAACCGCTCGACAAGAACATCTACGAACTGCCGCCGGAAGAACTGAAGAAGGTTCCGAACGTCGCCGGCAGCCTCAGCGAAGCGCTCGATTGCCTGGAGAAGGACCACGCGTTCCTGACCAAGGGCGAGGTCTTCACCGAAGATTTCATTGAAATGTGGATCAGCACCAAGCGCAAGGAACACGACGCCATCCGCCTGCGCCCGCATCCGTACGAATTCTTCATGTACTACGACGTATAACACACGCTCCGGAGGGAGCTGTGGGGACAACGGCGCGGGCCAAAAACCCGCGCCGTTTTTTGTTGTTTGGAGTTCCGCCTTCAGGCGCTATGACCGATCATTGCCCCGCGAAGCCGCCTGAAGGCAGAACTCCTAACGGCTGCAGTGCCCGGACATGCCTTTGTTTCAACGGCTCCGGATTTTTCAATTTGCGAATGGGGAATTCATTGGTTATCTTGTCAATATGACCATGGCTGAAAACAAGTTCCTGAAGGAAGCCATCAAGCAGGGACTTCGCATGCAGCATCGCTTTCTTGCCGAACCGGTTCTGGCGCGGACGGGCAAGGGCTACATGAAAAGCGAAGGCGTGGCAACTTTGCAGCGAATCAAAGCCAACCTTAAACGGTCCAAGTCCGCATAAGCCGCAATGGCCGGACTGGTTAAAAACTGGCTTCAAATAGTTCCTTGGGAAACGGTGGTATCCATCAACGCCACGCTCTGTGAGGCACGCAAAGCCCTGCACAAACCCACCTCCGACGGTTATGCCCCAGCAAAAGCGTTATGGGAGAAAAGCCGCTCCCGGAAATTGTCTCTGCCGGAAGTCTTTCAAATTGGGTATGAATGCCACCGGTTGGCTCCCTTTTGCAATTATAACGGCAATACCTTCGTCGCCATCATCAAAACCCTGCTCGACGACACGCTGAAAGGTCTGCCAGCAGACAAGGCCCACATCTTGCGCAGCATCGCTGGCCACATTGTCGCTGGAACCGCCACCGACATCGAACGCAAACAACTGGATTCAATCCTCGCTGTCTTGGAAAAATAGACTTTGAAGGCGAACGCGATGGGTAATGTGATAATGATGACTGAATTGAATTGCAATTTGATCGAACACAAATTATAATTATATTTAACTCATTCTGCGGGAAATTTATGAAACCAGGCACAAGTCTGTTGATATCATTGATTGTTTTTGCCGGTTTGCATCGGGCCGGAGCACAAACCACCTTCGCACCCGCCACCAACTATGCTGTAGGCACTCAGCCTCAAAGCGTCTTTGCGGCAGATGTCAATGGAGATGGTAAAGTAGATTTGATCAGTGCGAATTTCTTCGGCACCTCTCAAGCCAGCACCCTCACCGTGTTGACGAATAACGGCACCGGCGTCTTTGGCTCTAATACCACGCTAACCGTGGGGCCCAATCCGGTCTCGGTCGTGGCGGTGGATATCAACGGCGATGGGAAGGTGGATTTGGTCAGTGCGAATCAATTTGGCACGCTGACAGTTTTGACGAACAATGGGAACTGGTTCTTTGGATCCAATGCCACTTATAATGTAGGCGGAGGTTTGCACTCGGTCGTGGCGGCGGATGTCAACGGCGATGGCAAAATGGATCTGATCTGCGTGGACTATGTTGACAGCAAGTTGATCGTGTTGACGAACAACGGGAGTGGTATTTTTGCTTCTAACGGCACTTATTCCGTAGGCAGCACGCCAGATTCGGTTGCGACGGCGGATGTCAACGGCGATGGCAAGGTGGATTTGATCAGCGCGAACGATGGTGACAACACCCTGACGGTATTGACAAATAACGGCAGCGGTGTCTTTGGTTCCAACGCGACGCTAAACGTCGGGAATGTGCCTTATTCGGTCGTGGCGGCGGATGTCAATGGCGATGGCAAGGTGGATTTGATTTGTGCGAACAAATTTGGCAGCACGCTGACAGTGTTGACGAATAATGGGAACGGCATCTTTGGCTCAAATGGCACCTATCAGGTTGGCACTAATCCTTTTTCAGTCGTGGCGGCGGATGTTAACGGTGACGGTAAAATGGATTTGATCTGTGCGAATATAGTGCGCCCTGGCACTTTGTTGGTGT
Source organism: Verrucomicrobiota bacterium (assembly GCA_049516755.1). Lineage (GTDB taxonomy): Bacteria > Verrucomicrobiota > Verrucomicrobiia > Limisphaerales > UBA11358 > UBA11358. Next base: position 5,868 of record JBEKSU010000101.1, read on the forward strand.
TGACCAACAACGGCAGCGGTAGTTTTGTGCTAGCCGCTACACTGGCCGTGGGTGCTAACCCTTTCCAAGTAATTGCGGCGGATGTCAATGGAGACGGCAAGCCGGACTTGGTTAGTGTCAACTCGGGCGACAATACTCTTTCGGTGTTGAGGAACACTACAATCTTCCCGCCGCCAACTTCCACGCCGTCTCTGGCCCTCCAGCGTTCAGGCAACGGCCTGCTCGTGTCGTGGCCGTCGGCTTCGGCGGGTTGGTCATTGCAGCAGAATCCAAATTTGATGCCGAACTGGTCCCCGAGCGGCTACAGCGGCTATGGCATATCCGACGACGGGACGAACAAGAGCCTCATCGTCACCCCGCCTTCGGGCAATCTATTCTTCCGACTGTTACATCCCTGACGCCTGCTTAATCCAAGTTTCATCGGTGGCCAAAACGTGCCGGGCTGCCGCCCTATTTCAACCGCACCGCCAGTTCCTCGCCCAGCGCCACCGCTTCGGCGATTGGGCGTTTTCCCTCAGCGCGCCTGGCCGGGCCTTCACGGAATGACACCGCGCGCATCTCCATCCGGCTGCCGTCAATTTCGGCGTAAGCAGCCACCGGACTCTGGCAGCCGCCGCCCATCGAGCGCAAAAACGCCCGCTCCGCCGTCACACACTGAAACGTGTTGAAATGGTTCAGCCGCTCGCAGATCTTGGTGATGCGTTCGTCGTCCGCGCGGATTTCGATGCCGATAGCCCCTTGCCCTACGCATGGCAGCATCACGTCCACGTCCAGAACCGTCGCCAGCAAACCGTCCGGCACGGCGTCGCCTTCAAGTTTGCCTTCGGGCGTGACGCGGAAATTGAGCCGCGTCAGACCGGCAAGCGCGAGCACCGTCGCATCCAGTTCGCCGCGCTCGGCGACCTTTTGCATCCGCGTGGTGACGTTGCCGCGGATTTCCACCACGTTCAAATCCGGCCGGGCGGCCAACAACTGTTCCTTGCGCCGCGTGCTGCTGGTGGCGATGGTCGCGCCTTTCGGAAAATCCTTCAGTTTCAGATGCGGTTTAAAGCCGCGCAATGCGTCCTGCCCCGGCACCCAGTCGGCGGAAGTTGTATTAGCGGCGCGAGTCCTAATGAATTCGGCATCGCGGTAAATCAGCACGTCACGCACATCGGCGCGTTTGGGCGTGGCGGCGAGGATCAATCCGGCGGGAAGATCGGTTGGCAAGTCCTTCAGACTATGCACCGCAAGGTCAGCGTGGCCCTTGACCAGCGCCACTTCGAGTTCCTTGGTGAACAACCCTTTCGGCAAGCTTTCACCGACTTTTGCCATGGAGGCTTTCTGCAACTTGTCGCCGGTGGTCTTGATGATTTTCAGCTCAAACCGCAGCCGGGGAAACGTTTCACGGCATTGCGCGGCGATCAGGTTGGCCTGCGCGAGCGCGAGCGCGCTGCCGCGCGTGGCTATTTTGATGGGTCGTTCCATTTTTAAAGCGAAGATGGAGGATAGAGAATCGAAGATGGCGAAACGGTTGTTCCATCTTCAATCTTCCATCCTCGATTCTCGGGTTTTGATTGTAAAAGCGGTTTTACCTTCTCACCAATAATCGCTTCACATCGCGCAATCTCCTCCTGGCGCAGCTTCAGATAGCCGTCGGCAATGGCCTGGAGATCGTCAATGTTGTACAGATAGACGTTCTCCAGAAAATTCACCTCGGGATCAATGTCGCGCGGCACGGCAATGTCAATCAGCAGCAACGGCCGTTGATGACGCAACTTCATCAATGGCTCAAGTTTGGCACAATCGAGGATGTGATGCGGCGCGGACGTGCTGCTGATGGCGATGTCAATCTTCTCAAATTCTCCCGCCCAATCGTCGAATTGCACGGCGCGTCCGCCAAATTCACTGGCCAGCGCCACCGCACGGTCGTGCGAACGGTTGGCCACGATGATGCTGCGCGCACCGCGCGACAGCAGAGCGCGGGCGGTCTTCTCGCTCGTTTCGCCGGCGCCAATGACCAGCACTTCGCGGTCGCCGAGTGAACTGAATATTTTCTCCGCCAGTTCCACCGCTACTGACGCCACGGACACGCTGCCGCGCTGGATGTTCGTCTCGGTGCGAATGTGTTTGGCAACGTGAAACGCGCGCTGGAACGCCTTGTTCAAACACACGCCGGTGTGGCGGTGCCGGAACGCAAGGTCGTAGGCCTTTTTCAGCTGGCCGAGGATTTCGGTCTCGCCCAGCACCATCGAGTCCATCCCGCACGCAACCTTGAACAAATGGTGCAGACTTTGCGGTTCGCCCAGCGCGTAGATCTCGTCACCCAGCTCATTTGGGTGGGGCGAGAGTCCCTCGAGCCCTGACTTCGTTGCGTTTTGATTTGGGCTCGACGGAGTCTCGCCCCACCTTGCGAGAAATTGTTTTAATTCAGCAAATGCTTTGGCAGGTTCGAGTGCCGTCGCCGCGTAAATTTCCACCCGGTTGCACGTCGAGAGAATCACGGCTTCGCCGGCGATGCCGGATTCGCGCAGCGACTTGAGCGCCTCGGGAATTTTCGCCTCGGCAAAAGCAAATCGTTCCCGCAATTCCACGGGCGCCGAATGATGGCTCAAGCCGATGACAACGACGTTCATGCGCAGAAAGTGGCGGGTGGCGGGTGGCGGGTGACGAGTTGCAAGCAGTCAAATGACGCCCGGTTTTGACGCACTCGACACTCGACACTCGACACTCGACACGTTTGGTTCATGGATGATGCAGAGTGGAGAGCAGGTTGGTGCCCCAAAAGGTGAGCAGCAGGAAGGCAAACGCGCCGATGACACCGATGGCGAAGCGGCGGCTCGATTGCGGAAAAACCCGGTGCGACACGAGCAAAGCCAGATAAACCAGCCACATAAACAGGGACCAGAGGACTTTTGAGTCCTGCCAGTAACTGACGCCTTCGGGCCGGGGCAAATGTCCGCCCGCCTCGAGGCCGATGGTGAAAAGCACCAGCCCGGCGAGTATGAGCCGGTTGGCGACGATTTCGAGCCGTTGAATGGGCGGCAACAGCGACAGCACGGCGCGGAGTTTGTGGAATTTCAAATCGTGTTGCTGCGTTAAAAACATTCCCGCCGCCACCGCGCCCAGCCCAAATGCGCCATAGGCGAGCATGATCGTCGCCGCGTGCAGACTGGTCAACGCGCCGGAAAATTCCGGCTTCGGCCCGCGCGGCGGGTCCAGCGCGGGCATCAAGGCGAACACACCGATCGCAAACAGGACCGGCGACGCAAATGCGCCTAGAAATCGCAGTCGCGGCAGCAACCCGACGACGAGATAGGTGGCCACGATGGCCCACGCGGTGAACGTGGTCGCTTCATAAAGATTGTTGACGGGGCATTGATCAATTCGCAGGCCGCATTTGAACATGGCGATGGTGTGTAGCCCGAACGCGGCAAGCAGCAGAAAGAAATTCACGTGGTCATCCTTGCGAAACCCTTTTCGCCATAGGAAAACCGAGTAAATCATGCTCAAACCGTAAATCACAACGGCGAGCAAAAAAAAATGTCGGTCAGTAAACCAAGACACGGCGACAGGTTAATTCAGAACCGCCGCCGGGCAAGCGGCAATTCTCGAACCTCGTTCACTTGATTTTTAAATCGTATTCGTCGTGAAGCCCGATCCAGAACCAAAGAAATCCCTCGGGAATCCACCACCCTTGTGGTCCAGCTCGGCTAACGGTCGCACGACACCCTGATCACGCCGGTCACGCCCCGTCACGTTCGTACGGTCGTCCTGCGTTGCCAATTCTTTTTCCCTCTGGCTTCGCGGTGGGGATTGTGTCGCTTGACACCGCTTTTCATATCAGCGATTTGTTAGCCATCGTGGAATTATTTCTGGTCATGATTGTCCTTGTCAAAACAAACCTTCCAGTCCGAAGAATTAAGGATGGATACCAATGCGACAGCCAATACCAGCGCGTAAATAGCTGGCCCCAGCATGTCATGATGAAAATGAAAAGCCAGCCAGCCTGAGCCCGCGAAATAATGAATCAACATAACGACCAAGCCGGTGATAATCGCGGCCTGCCTCGGCAGACGGCTAACGACCGCAACAACTCCGGCTATGTAACAAACGATGAAAGTCAGGTAACAAAGAACCCCTTGAACCATAAACCAATGATAAACAGGATTCCCTTCGTGAGCCGTGTCAGGGTGATGCCAATAGCTCGCAGGCTGACCCAACATAGTAATGCCGAAATCAAAAGCGATCACACCGGCAAGTAACAATAGAAGTTTAGTTTTCATATTTCTTACATGCGAACGATGCCTAACGAATCAATATAGGTTATCCGAAGTTATTCATGAACTGGGAGCGAGCCGTTGGAACGGTCGCGGAACAGACAGCGGCATCGGCTGTTGGCTCCGGCGTGAGGCTGTGTGAAAAGTCGGTCATGATTTTTGAAACTTTTACGCCGGAAGGATGTCTGATACAAGCATGAATCATCAACGTGGATTGGATCGGAGCCAAACCCTGTTGTTTCCCGAACGGCTGGAGGATTACGTCGGGGCAGAAAACCCGGTGCGCTTCCTGGATGCCTTCGTGGAGAGCCTCGATTTGCACGCGCTGGGTTTTGCCAAGGCGCAATGCGCCAGCACGGGCCGGCCGCCCTACGACCCGGCCGATCTGCTCAAGCTGTATCTGTATGGCTACCTGCACCGGATCCGGTCCAGCCGGCTGCTGGAGGGGGAATGTCAGCGGAACGTGGAAGTGATCTGGCTGCTGGGCAAACTGAGGCCGGATTTCAAAACGACAGCTGATTTTCGGAAGGACAACCTCAAGCCTGTGCGTGCGGTGGCGCGGCAGTTCACGGTGTTGTGCCGGAAGCTGGAGTTGTTCGGCGGCCAACTGCTGGCGGTGGACGGCAGCAAATTCCAGGCGGTCAATGCGCGGGACCAAAACTTCAACGCGGGCAAACTGGAGGATCTGATCGGGCGGGCGGACGCGCGGCTGGCGGAGTATTTTGCGGCGCTGGACGCGGCGGATGCGGCGGAGCCCGACAGCGTGGTCTTCAGTAAAACCGAGCTGGCGGCGAAGATCGCGGTATTGCAGGACCAGCAGGACTGGCACAAGGAATTGCTGGGGCAGCTGGATGCCGAACAGAAGCAAATCAGTGTGACGGACCCGGACAGTCGGAAGATGCCCACGGCGCAGGGGATGATGGTGGGCTACAACGCGCAGGTGGCGGTGGACGCCAAACACAAGCTGATTGCGGCCGACGACGTGACCAATGAAGTGACGGACTTGCATCAACTGGCCAACGTGGCGCTGGCAGCCAAGGCGAATCTGGAGGTCAAACAAGCCGAAGTGGTGGCGGATGCGGGCTACTACAACGCGGCGGAAGTGAGCCGGTGCGCGGAGCGGGGCATCACGGCGTATGTGCCCAAGGCGGACACGAGCGCGAACACGGCGCGGGGATTGTACGGCAAGAGCCGGTTTGTGTATGACGAGCAGAAGGCTGTGTACGTGTGTCCGGCGGGAGCGGAATTGACGTATCGGTTCGCCACGTATGAACTGGGGCGCGAATTGAGATACTACCGGGCGAGCGGGTGTAAAAGCTGCGCGTTGAAGAAACAGTGTACGCGGAACAAGGCCAACCGGACGATCACGCGGGAGGAGAACGAAGGGTTGATGGAAGCGATGGCGGCGCGGATGAAGATGCAGCCGGAGAAGTTCAAGTTGCGGAAGACGCTGGCCGAACATCCCTTTGGGACGATCAAGCGGTGGTTTGGGTACACGCACTTTTTGCTGAAAGGACTGGAGAAAGTACGGACGGAATGGAGTCTGACGACGCTGGTGTACAACCTCAAACGAGTCTTAAATCTGGTGAGCTTCGAGCAATTGATGATGGCGGTCGGGGTGAAAGTCCCGCAAAGGGCCTGAAGTCGGGGCGGCAGGCCCTTTTTTTGATTTGTCCATCCCTTAAACTTCCGGGATGGATGTCGGTACGGATT
>JBEKSU010000102.1:0-11749 GCA_049516755.1 Verrucomicrobiota bacterium
GTAGAAAACTTTGGACTTTGGACTTCCGCCTTCGCCCGGCTTCGGCGCGACGGGTTGGACTTTGAACTTCTCCACGTACCGCGCATACGCCCACAACGTCAGCAGAAAGAAAAATCCGCACAGCACATCCTTGCGTTCTGAAATCCACGCCACCGATTCCACCCGCAGCGGATGCCACGCAAAAATTGCCGCCACCGACGCGCAGCGCCACGTCGCCCGCGTCATTTGCGTCAAAACCAGAAACAGCAGGGCCGCATTCAGCGCGTGAAAAATCGCGTTAACCAGATGTTCCACGCCGGGATTGGCGCCCCAGAACTGGTGCGTGAGCAGGAACGTCAGATTGGTCACCGGATGCCAGTTGGCCAGAACGATGCCCGTGAACGCCCACGCCAGGCTGTGTCCGGTCAGGCCGGCGTTGATTTCCGGCGTCTCGCTGATGAAATACGGGTCGTCGTAGTAAATGATCCCGTATTGCCGCACCGGCCAGTAAATCGCCAGCGTGATCCCGGCCAGCAGCAGGCAGATGAAAATATTCCGGCGCATTCGTTTCAAGGCAGGATGCAGAATGCGGAATGCGGAATCAACCACGTTGCGGCCACGCCAACAAATTTTCCCTTCATTCGCCCTTCCGCCCTCCGAAAATCCGCAGTTTAGATTTCGTGTGCTTCGCGTGTTTCGTGGTTAAACTCTCCCGCGTTTGGAAAACCTGTTTCCCATCATCCACGAAGACGCCGACCTGCTGGTCGTCAACAAGCCCGCCGGCCTGGTCTGTCATCCCACCAAAGGCGATGAGTTTTCCAGTCTCATCAGCCGCATCCGCCTTTACCTGAAAACTGAACCCTTGAACCTTGAAACTCCTCCGGCTCCCGGCCTTCCGCCTTCCGCCGTCAGCCGCTTGTCGCGCCGGAGTGAAACGCAGGCGGATCGACCTTCGCTCGTCAACCGCCTCGACCGCGAGACCAGCGGGGTCGTCATTGTTGCCAAAAATTCCGGGATCGCCGGCGAACTCGGAAAAATCTGGGAATCCCGCGCCGTCCAGAAGGAATATCTCGCCCTCGTCCACGGCCATGTCCGAGACGACCACGGCTTGAATGACGCGCCGCTCGGCAAGGACGAACAAAGCCGGGTCGCCGTCAAAGACTGCGTGCGTCCCGACGGCGCCCCCGCCCGGACCGAATACTGGGTGCAACAACGTTTCAATCGTCCCCGCCCTTCATCTTCGAGCAACGATGATCAAGGACGGGAACGAAACATCCCATCTTCCATCTCCCAGCTTCCATTCTCGCTCCTGCGGCTGATGCCGCTGACTGGCCGCAAACATCAGATCCGTATCCACCTCGCCCGCCTCGGCCATCCCATCGTCGGCGACAAACTGTACGGCGGCGACGAGGATTTGTATCTGGCACTGGTCGAAAACCGCCTGACGCCGGAGCAACGCGCCCGTCTCATTTTGCCGCACCAGGCGCTCCATGCCCGGGCCGTGCGCTTCACCTGGCGCGGCCGGCCGGTGGAATTTTGTTGCGAGCCGGAACCGTGGTTCAGAAACTTTTTGTCCGCCGATTGCGCCGATTGACGCAGATTTTTAAACGTAAATGAAGTTTTTCATCTGCGGTTCTCTGCGGCATCTGCGGATGACTTTTAAAAATCCGTGTTTCATCTGTGCTTCAGCAGTGGCTGAAGTCAGTGGCGGGATAAAAGATTGGCTGTGAATGGTGAATTCCGTTACGTTGCGGCGCTCTATTGGAAATGGAAACGCAAACTGAAAATTTGAACAAATCCTGGATCTCAAGGCATCCCTTCGTCGTAATCGGGATCGTCCTGCTGGTGTGCCTGGGCCCGTTCGTCAACAAGGCGGTCCATGTGGATGACCCGCTGTTCATCTGGACCGGACAATGGATTCAGAAGCACCCGGCCAACTTCTTCGGTTTCGATGTGAACTGGTCGGTCACCGCGGCGCCCATGTGGGCGGCCAATATCAATCCGCCCCTGATGTCCTACTTCCTGGCGGCGGTGGCCTCGGTGTTTGGCTGGCACGAAATCGTCCTGCACCTGGCGGGCCTGGCCGTCGCTTTCCTGGCCGCCGCGGGGATTTTTTCCCTGGCCCGAATGTGGTGTCAGCGGCCGCTGTTGGCCGCCGCGGCCGCCATTTTTACACCGGTGTTCCTGATTTCGAGTTCCACGCTGATGTGCGATGTGCTCATGCTGGCTTTCTGGATTTGGGCGCTGGTGTTCTGGGAACGCGCCCTGGCCAGCGACAAAAGCCGGTGGCTTTTCGTCGGGGCGGGAGCGCTGGCGGGCCTGGCCGTGTTGACCAAATACAGTGCGGTGACCCTCCTGCCGCTCCTGCCTCTGCTGGGCATCCTCCGGAAGCGCAAGTCAGGCTGGTGGCTCGTGGGGACGGCGGTTCCGCTCGTCATGGTGGCGGCTTACGAATGGCTGACGGCTGCAATGTATGGAAAAGGCCTGCTGCTTGCCGCCGCCGGTTATGCCCGGATGCATCGCTTCGATTTTCTCAGCGACTGGAAAGCGAGAGCAATCATCAGTCTGGCCTTTGCCGGCGGCAGCCTGCTGCCGTTGCTGTTCTTCGCGCCATTCCTGTGGCGGCGGCAGACCTTGCTGGCCGGTGGCGTGGCCGTTTTCGGACTGGTGCTGGGAACGTTTTGCCTGAGTGACAACCTGGGCCTGATCCGGCCCTGGGACGACCCCGGCCTGATGAACCACTGGGGCTTCGTGCTCCAGTTGACATTGCTGACGGCGGCCGGCCTGCACTTTTTGCTGCTCGCGGGAACGGACGTCTGGCAGCGGCGCGACGTAACTTCCCTGATTCTCGCACTCTGGATCCTGGGCGGGTTCCTTTTCGCCTCGGTGTTAAACTGGACGGTGAGCGCCCGGAGTTTTCTTCCCCTCGTACCCGCGGCGGTGATTCTTCTGGTGCGCCGATGGGAAACGGCCCGGGGAAATTCGCTGGCGGGCGAATGGGCGGCATGGCCGCTGGTTCCTTCCGCGATCATCGCCTTGAGCCTGCTCCTGGCTGACTATCGCGTGGCCAATTCGGCCCGGACCGCCGCGGAATTGATCGCCGCAAAATACAAACCCGCCAGCCGCCAACTCTGGTTCGAGGGTCATTGGGGGTTCCAATATTACCTGGAAAAATCCGGCGGCCAGCCGGTGGATTTCAGACGGTCCCTGCTTCAACCGGGGGATGTTGTCGTCGTTCCTTTCGACAATTCCAATCGCCAGCCGCTCCCGGCCGGCAGCGTGGGATGGATCAACGGTTTGCAGTTTTCGCCGGGTTCGTGGATCAATCTGTCGTTTGGCCCGGCCGGCGGGGTTGGCGGGTTTTATAACTCCGTCTTCGGCCAGGTCCCTTTCGCTGTCGGAAAAGCCGATCCCCATACCTATTGCCTCGTCAAGGTTTTGTCCAAGATGCAATACCAATCGCCGCCCGCCCGCCCCCGGGAAAATCCGGGAGGCGCCTTGCCCGCCGCCGGCCCGATCTCCTGCTCCGTGGAACCGGAGCCGGCCTACCCGGTGAAACCCGCGGCGGCCATCCAGATTCAACTGGCGGACCGGAGTCAGATGGACGGAGATACCTCGCAGGCAATCCGGTATTGCCGTAACGCGCTGGCCCTGGACCCCAACGACCCGACCGTGTTGAACCGCCTGGCCTGGCTCCTGACCACCGCCCCCAAACCTGAATTGCGCGATGGCCGGGAAGCCGTGCGGCTTGCCACCCGGGCCGTGGAATTGACCGGCAGCCGGGAGCCGCTCTTCATCGGGACCCTGGCTGCCGCGTATGCCCAGGCCGGCCAGTTCCCGGAAGCGGTCAAAATGGCGGGCGTCGCGTGCCTGCTCGCCCAGGTGACGGGCCGGACCGATGTGGCTGCGCTGAATGCCAGATTGAGCGGGCTTTACGCCGCCGGCAAAACCATCGATGCGTTGAACAATCCGTAGGCGCCGACGTAAGGAGGCCGGCCTCGTTACCTCGTCCCCTGCAACCGAAATTCCAGCCGGCGCAAAATCCCGCGGTCGTTCTCGGACCCCGTCTGGCACTGGTCCATCTTCGCGCCTTGGTTTTCTGGTGGTTTAATTCCCCAATCCGAATGACTAAAGAATGCTCAAATAACCAAATGACCAAACCTGCCACTCCCCTCCGCGCACATTCGAGCTTCGGACTTCGGGTTTCTTTCGTCATTATTACAGCCTTGCGCCTTGGCATCTTTGCGTTCTCTGCGTTCTTTGCGGTAAAAAATCCGTGTTTCATCTGTGTTTCATCTGTGGCTAAATAGCCCCGTGCCTGACGCAATGGAACCCACGAACAAACCTCAGCCGGTTCAGCCGGAGCTCCAGGCTCTCTTCGCTTTTCTTTCCCGCCACGGCGATAAAATCCTGGCGCTGGTTCCCCTGGCTTTCCTGATCTGGATGATCGCCCAATATGCCGTCATCGTGCCTTATCTGGACCAATGGGAACTGGTGCCGCTCCTGGAGAAGACCTATCACGGCGAATTGACCTTCCACGACCTGTGGGCGCAGCACAACGAGCACCGCCTCGTTTTTCCCCAGCTCATCATGCTGCTGCTGGCGCGCCTCACCCATTGGAACATCCGCTGTGAACTGGCGCTGAACCTGGTCCTGGCACTCGGCATTTTCGCCGTCTTCATCCGCCAGTTGAAAATAACCGGACGACGGCCGGGCATCGCCGGATTGCCCTGGGCCATTCCCGCCGTCTCGCTCATCGTGTTCTCGGTCAGCCAGTATCAAAACTGGCTCTGGGGCTGGCAGCTCCAGATGTTCCTGAGCCTGCTGTCTGTGGCCGGCGGCATCGTGCTCCTGGCCAATGACACCTTCCGCTGGTGGAAATTTGCCGTCGCCGCGGCGCTCGGCATCGTGGCCACCTATTCGTTTGCCAATGGCGCCCTCCTCTGGCCCATCGGTCTGCTGCTGCTCTTCATCAAAACCCGGGCCGGGGAAAAACGGGCCGCCACCGCAGGCTGGCTGTTGATCGGGGCGCTGACGATGGCGACTTACTTCCATGATTATCAGGAGCCGGAACGCCATCCGTCGCTCCTGCTCGTTTTCAAAATGCCCGTCGAGTATGCTGTTTATGTGTTCAAATATCTCGGAGCGATTTGCGCCGAGGGTCTGGGCGGCGACACGTCGGCTGATGGCGACTTCGCCTTGATTTTTGGTCTGGCCGGGACCGTTGCCACCGTTTGGGCCGGCTGGATGCTGCTCCGGAAGAAAATCGCCGACTTCGGGACCCTGCTTCCTTATTTCGGACTGAGCCTGTATTCCATCGGCAGCGCCCTGGTCACCGGAGTCGGCCGGCTCGGTTTTGGCACCAATCAGGCCATGGCCTCCCGCTACTGCACCATGGTCGTTCCGTTATGGGTGTCGCTGGTGGTTTTTCTTATCCTGCTCCGGACGGGCGGCAGCCGCGCCGCCAATGCCGCTCCCGCCCACAAGCAGCGTCGCGAAAAACCGGCCCCGCTGGGTTGCCGGCAGATCGCCGGGTCGCTGCTCCTGATTGCCATCATCATGCTGGCCCTTGGTTCGGTTTCTGCAACCGATGGCGCAAAGTTCCTGTCCGATGTGCAGGCCTCCGGCCGCAATTGTTTGCTGAACGTGGCCGCCAACCCGGCGTCGGAAACCGACTTTCGCGGCTTGCGCTCCCTTTATCCCCGGCCGGCCGTCGTCATGGAACGCTACCCCATCCTTATCAAACACCACCTGTCACTGTTCCATGACGCGCCGGCTTCCCCGGTCTCGCCGTAACCGGCGCAGTAGGAGCCGAGGTAACGAGGCCTGACAAAGATTTGGACTGCGGTGGCAGAGCGCAGCGGCGACACCGCTATCCGTACTGCCGGATCATGGTTCAAAAACTTTTGTCCGCCGATTGCGCCGATTAACGCAGATTAAGCTGAACTTTCTTTCCCCATCTGCGGTTTTCTGCGTCATCTGCGGATAACTCCGTCCGAAAAATCCGTGTTTCATCTGTGTTTCATCTGTGGCTAAATAGCCCCGTGCCTGACATCCCCAAATCCATGCGCGCCGTCGTCTATCGCGGCGTCAACGACCTGCGCGTCGAAACCGTTCCCGTCCCGCGCATCGGCCCCCGCGAACTCCTCGTCCGGGTCGCCGCCTGCGGCGTCTGCCCCACCGACATCAAGAAAATCCAGTTCGGCACCGTCCCGCCCCCGCGTATCTTCGGACACGAAACCGCCGGCGTGATTTCGAAGCTGGGGTCTGGGGTCTCGGATCTGGGGTGGAAAATCGGCGACCGCGTCGCCCTGCACCATCACGTGCCGTGCCTGGACTGCCATTTTTGCCGGCATCACGCCTTCGCCCAATGCGAGACCTACAAACGCACCGGCATCACCGCCGGATTCGAGCCTGCCGGCGGCGGCTACGCCGAATACGTCCGCGTCATGCCCTTCGTCCTGCCCGGTGTCGTCAGGATTCCCGCCAAAAATTCCTTCGCGGAAGGTGCCATGCTTGAACCGGTTAACACGGTGCTCAAGGCCGTCCGCCGCCTGTCCCTGCTGCGCGGCGACGTTGTGCTCGTGGCCGGGCAGGGGCCGATCGGCCTCATGTTCACCCGCCTGCTCCAGCTCGCCGGCGCGCAGGTCATCGCCACCGACCTCCTCGAACCGCGCCTGCGCCTCGCGAAAAAATTCGGCGCCCGCTGGACGTGCTCTCCTTCCCGGCTCTCGACACACGTCACTCGCCACGCGTCACCCTTGGACGCCGCCGTCATCGCCGTTCCCTCGGACGCCGCCGTGCAACAAGCCCTGCAACTCATCCGCTGCGGCGGACAGGTCCTCCTCTTCGCCCACACCAAACGTAGCGCGCCGTTCTCCCTCTCCGCCGCTTGCGGGGGAGAGGGCCGGGGTGAGGTGGCAATTTCCAGATCCCATCTGCCAACTCCCAACTTCCAACTTGATCTCGCCTCCGTCTGTCTCGACGAAAAAGACCTGCTCGGCAGCTACTCATCCGATTTCACGTTGCAGGCCGAGGTGGCCCGGCTGGTTTTCTCCCGCCGGCTCGACGTGCGCCCGCTCATTTCCCATCAGTTCCCGCTCGACCAGACCGCCGCCGCCGTGGACCTGGCTGCCCATCCAACGCCCGCCTCATTGAAAATCCTCGTCACTTCGAAAATCGCAAACCCATCCCGGTAGGGCGGAGTTGCCGCTCCGCCATTCGTCCAACCACCCAAATCCGGTAGGGCGGAGGTGCTCCTCCGCCCAATCTTGTCTTAAACTAAAACCGTTGCCGATGAGAATAATGGGGCGGCGCAGCAGCACCGCCCTACCAACGATCCAAATCAGTATTGGTAGGGCGGAGGTGCTCCTCCGCCATTCGTCCATCAAATCAAATCCCGGTAGGGCGGAGGTGCCCCTCCGCCCCAGCTTATCTTAAACCCAAGACATCCTTGCCGATGCGGAATAATGGGCGGCGCAACAGCACCGCCCTACCAACGATTCAAATCAGTATTGGTAGGGCGGAGCTGCCGCTCCGCCATTCGTCCATCAAATCAAATCCCGGTAGGGCGGAGGTGCCCCTCCGCCCCAGCTTATCTTAAATCCAAGACGTCCTTGCCGATGCGGAATAATGGGGCGGCGCAGCAGCACCGCCCTACCAACGATCCAAATCAATATTGGTAGGGCGGAGCTGCCGCTCCGCCATTCGTCCATCAAATCAAATCCCGGTAGGGCGGAGGTGCCCCTCCGCCCCAGCTTATCTTAAACCCAAGACATCCTTGCCGATGCGGAATAATGGGCGGCGCAGCAGCACCGCCCTACCAACGATCCAAATCAATATTGGTAGGGCGGAGGTGCTCCTCCGCCATTCATCCTGGCAAACCACAATTCCGGCCGCCGGACCCACTCCATATGGTATTTGACTGAAAAAGCCGTTTTCGCGGCATATTGACCCGAATTTTTCTTTTCCCCTTCGTGTCCCACCCCCGGATTTATATGCCAAAAACCCTTTAAAACAAAGGGTTTTGCTGTCCCAAAAACGTTCAAAAAAACTTTAAAAAAAAGTTGACTTCCACTTGCCTATTTGTGATATTAAGGGCACACACGGTAACAACAGAACAAAAAAACAGGTAAAAATATGAGAACTAAAACACTACTTATTGCGTCTGCTGCACTCGCGGCGGGCATTCTGACCTCCTCGGCTCAAACCTATTCCCAGAACATCGTTGGCTACGTCGTCGAGCCGTTACCGGCGGGATATTCTATTGCCGCCAATCCGCTGAATGGCGCCGTCAATAACAGTTTGCAAAACACCTTTAATAATGGCGACGGTTCGTTCGACGGAAATTTGCTGTTAGTATGGACCGGAAGTAAGTATGCTACTTACACATTTGACTCCACCATGCCGCAAGGGTTTGCTGATGCTAATGACATAAATTCGGTTCCCGCTCCAGTTTTGAATCCGGGCACAGGCTTCCTGATTAATAACAACCAAGGTGGCGGAACTTTCACAAACACATGGACTGGCACTGTGGCGATCAGCAGCCTGCCTGGCACGACGACCAATACCATTCCTGCCGGTTTGTCGTTTTATGCTTCGCAGCTTCCTTATGCTGGTGGTGTTGAGACGGTCTTGAATGTTCCCTCTGACGGCAGCTTGGACGGTAATTTGCTTGAAATTCCCAATATAAATGGGAGTGGTGCTATTAAAGGTTATAACACCTACACGTTTGACTCCACCATGCCGCAAGGTTTCGGTGATGCTAACGACTTACACTCGGTTCCGGAACCGGTAATCCCGGTCGGCGGTGGATTCTTTATCAACAACAACCAGGGTGGCGGAACCTTTCAGTGGGTGCAGACTTTGAATCCGTAAAAACAATAACCAACAAACTATTTGAAAGAATAGCAGAACAAACCAACTAAACAACAAACAGACACATCGATATGAAAAAACTAACATTAATCGCAATTGCAGCGGCCATGGTATCACTTGGCGCTCAAGGTCAGGGCTTGGTCACCTTCGGCAACAGTGCCGGCGCTGCCTCCCACATCAGCGTGAACACGACGATTGGTGGCGCGGCAACCGGGCAGTATGGAGCTGTGGCCGCTGGCACCTACTACTTCGCCTTGTTCTATTCCACCTCAGCCACAACGGTTGAAGGCAGTGCTGCTTCGATAATTCCCACTCTGGGGAATAACCAGGTTGGCTCTTGGGTGTGGAATGATACCAACTGGAAATTCGCCGGCAATGGTGGTGGGACATATATCGTCAATGGTAATATATTTACCAGCGGCGGGTATGCGGACAATACTGGCGCTGCAGGCCGTATGAATACTTTGCTGGGTGCTAATTCTGATGCAGTGGCCGGCTTGGGTGCTGGTTCATCCGCCCAGTTTGTTGTTGTTGGCTGGTCTTCAACCATTGGCACCACGTGGAGTGCGGTTGAAGGCTACCTGACAAGCGGCACAACGGTGGCAGGTGCGTATCTTGGTGAATCGGTTGTTGGTAATCCCGTTGTTTCGGGTGATAATGACCTGGATGGAGCTCCGACGGTCATAGCTGCAACTGTTACGCCCGCGTTCACATTGGGCTTGCTCAATCCGATTCCGGAACCGAGCACGATGGTGTTGGCCGGTTTGGGCGGTCTCTCGCTCTTGCTGTTCCGCCGCCGTCAATAATTAGTTGGTTTTTGTTCTATTCAAAGCCCCGGAGCAATCCGGGGCTTTTTTATTTCCTTCATCAAATCCAAATCCGGTAGGGCGGAGGTGCTCCTCCGCCCCATCTTCTCTTAAACCCAGGACGCTCTCACCGATGCGAATAATAGGGCGGCGCAGCAGCACCGCCCTACCTCGATTGAATAACCCGGTAGGGCGGAGGTGCCCCTCCGCCCCATCTTCTCTTAAACCCAGGACGTCCTCGCCGATGCGAAATAATGGGGCGGCGCGGCAGCACCGCCCTACCAGGCTTTCTAAAATTTCTTTATTTCAAATCGAATTTTCATTACGAATCAACACATGTCCGCCGCGCCGTTACGTGAACCTGGCCGCCGCACACCGGCAAAAGGCGTTCATATTTTGCTTGGCGGACCGAACTGGATTTTCCTGACCGTCTGTACGGAAAAGCGCGAACGCTGGCTTGCCCAGCCATCCGTTCAACACGCACTCCATGACATCTGGCAGGACACGGCCACGGCCTGGTTGGTGAGCGATTACCTGTTGATGCCTGATCATCTGCATTTATTCTGCGCGCCTCGCGATTCGAAATTCACCCTGGAACGCTGGCTGGGTTTCTGGAAGGACCGTCTCGCCAAAACGCATCCCGACGCCGGAAGATTTCAGGCTGGCGGCTTCCATCATCGTTTGCGTGACGGCGAGAGTTACGCGCAGAAGTGGCAATATGTGCGGGAGAATCCGGTGCGCCAGGGTTTGGTAAAGCAACCCGGGGATTGGCCTTTCTTCGGACGTGTGCATGAGATTCATTGGTGACGATGCGAAATAATGGAGCGGCGCGGCAGCACCGCCCTACCTTTGATTGAATACCCCGGTAGGGCGGAGGTGCTCCTCCACCCCATCTTCTCTTAAACCCAGGACTGCCGATACGGAATAATGGGGCGGCGCAGCAGCACCGCCCTACCTTTGATTGAATACCCCGGTAGGGCGGAGGTGCCCCTCCGCCCCATCTTCCTTAAACCCAGGACGCCGCTGCCGATGCGAAATAATGGGGCGGCGCGGCAGCACCGCCCTACCTTTGATTGAATACCCCGGTAGGGCGGAGGTGCCCCTCCGCCCCATTCTTTCCCTGTCTACGGAAGTCATGCCATGATTGACAGCCATCGGAGCTTCGCTAACATGATTTCGTTGGCGTGTTCGTCTATCGGTTAGGACGCTGGATTCTCAATCCGGAAAGACGGGTTCGATTCCCGTACGCGCTACCATCATTGAACTGATCGGAAGTCCGCAGATGGCGCAGATTGGCGCAGATTATTTTCTGAAAACAGAAAGGTTGGGAAGATCGTCTCGCCGAGGCAGGGTAGGGACGCACCGCCGGGGCGTCCGTGGACTACTGAAGCAACTGCCCGATGTTTTTCTTTGGGAAAGCCTAATCTGCGGTATCTGTGAAATCTGCGGATAAATCCTGTTGCGGAAATCAGGATGATTCCGTCGAAAATGCTTTCGTCTTCCAGATTTAGGCATTAGTCATTTCCCATGCGCCGTGAATTCTACATCGGTCTGTTCCTGGCCGCCGCCACGATCCTCATTTATGGGCAGGTCGCCGATTTCGATTTCACCAGCTTCGACGACGGCTCCATCATTTTTGACAACCCGAACGTGCGCGATGGTTTGACCCTTCACGGCATCGGCTGGGCGTTTTCCACCAGCTACTTCGACTTCTGGCATCCGCTCACCTGGCTTTCGCACATGCTGGATTGCACGCTTTTCGGCCTGGACCCGGGCAGCCACCATCTCGTCAATCTCGGCTTCCACGTGGCCAACTCGCTGCTGCTGTTCGAGGTGCTCCAGCGGATGTCAGGCGCATGGAAGCGGAGCGCAATGGTCGCCGCATTGTTTGCGCTGCACCCGCTGCACGTGGAATCCGTGGCGTGGCTGTCCGAACGCAAGGACACGCTCAGCACATTCTTCTTTCTGCTCACGTTGCTGTTTTACGCCCGCTTTGCCCGGGGAATAAAGAGTGGCAGCAATGGGCAGGTCGCGAGCGAGGCGACAATTGAAAACACAAGTCAGAGGCCATCTTCCATCTTCCATCT
>JBEKSU010000103.1:0-11742 GCA_049516755.1 Verrucomicrobiota bacterium
CTTCATCTGCGGATGGAACCAAATTAGCGGCGGCTGTCAATGGTGATGGCATTTACACCTCCTATATCCTTCCCAAGCCGTCGTTATGCCTTGCCGCCTCGAATAGCAGCCTCGCCTTCTCCTGGACAATGCCTTCGACGAACTTCGTGTTGCAGAAAAATACAAATGTGGCCAAGGCTAATTCTTGGGTGACGCTGACAAACACGCCCGTGCTCAACCTCACCAATTTGCAGAACCAGATAATTCTGCCATCCCCCGGCAGCAACGTTTTCTACCGGCTTAAAACGCCTTGAAATGGCGGAACCATCGTCGTGTTTGTCTCCAATCTGAAAGTGGATATTGAGACAGGCAGGATGCCTGTCCTACGTCAGCGACTCCAAAATCTTCTCCGCCGCCGCGCGCGGATTTTCCGCCGCGTAAATCGGCCGGCCAATCACCAGCCAGTTTGCGCCGGCTTGAATCGCCTCGCGCGGCGTGAGCGTGCGTTTCTGGTCATCGGCCTTTTCCGCGCCGGTGCGGACGCCGGGGGTGACCAGCTGGGTGCTGGGCGGGAGCAGTTGCCGGAGCTTGGCGACTTCCAACGGCGAACAAACCAGTCCACGCAGGCCGGCCCGGGTGGCCACCGTCGCGAGCCGGCGCACCTGGTATTCCACATTGGCATCGAGACCGATTTCCTTCAGCGCGCCGGCATCGAGGCTGGTCAGCACGGTCACGCCCAGGACGAGCGGCGGGGTGCGGCCGACGCGCCAGGCAGATTCCTGGGCGGATTGCTCGGCGGCCTTGAGCATCTCCAGGCCGCCGCTGGTATGCACGGTGAGCATCTGCACGTCGAGCTGCACCGCGGCGGCAACGGCCTTGGCGACCGTGTTCGGGATGTCATGAAACTTCAAATCCAGGAACACCAGCGCGCCCCGTTCGCGAATCCGGCGCACAATGTCCGGGCCCGCGCTCGTAAATAGCTCGCTGCCGATCTTGAAGCCGCCGGAAACCGGAGCCAGTTGCTCCGCGAGCTTCAGCGCGGCCTCGGCCGTCGGCACATCCAGCGCGACAATGATGGGATTGCGTGTCATGCTAATTATTTAACCACAGATGAACACAGATGGACACGGATGAAAATAAAAGAATTGTGTGGTCACAAATCAAGACCAGCCAACGAAATTATTTCCACGAGCAGGAGTGCTTTTATCCGTGTTAATCCGTGTCCATCCGTGGTTCACACTCGTATTCTTCGAGCCGTTTTTGACTTTGCCGCCAAAATTTCCTACCCTGCCAGCATGAAAGTCATCCGCCACAGCGACGCGAAATTTCCGGAAAAACTCCGCGAACTGACTGCGCCATCCAGCCTGTTCGATCCGGTCATCGAGCAGCGCACCCGCGCCATCCTCGACGCCGTCCAAGCCCGCGGTGACGACGCGCTGCAGGAATTCACCGAAAAATTCGACGGCGCCCGGCTCGCCGCCAGCCAGCTTGCCGTGACGCAGGCGGAATTAATGGTGGCGTCGCTCAAAGCCGATGAATCATTGCGCGCCGCCGTGGCCGAATCCGAAAAGAACGTCGCCAGCTTTGCCCGGAAATCCCTGCTCAAAAACTGGCAGATGAAAAATTCGCACGGCGCGACCGTCGGCGAGAAATTCGACCCGTTCCAGCGCGTGGGCGTTTATATCCCCGGCGGCCAGGCGCCGCTGGTTTCGACCGCGCTGATGACCGCGTTGCTGGCAAAAGTGGCGGGTTGCAAGGAAATCGTCGTCTGCACGCCGTGCGGCCGCGACGGCACCATCAATCCCGCCCTGCTCTTCGCGGCGCGTGCGGCCGGAGCGACGGAGATTTATCGCGTGGGCGGAGCGCAGGCGATTGCGGCGATGGCTTACGGCACGAAGACAATCCGGCGCGTGCAGAAGATTTTCGGCCCGGGCAATGCCTACGTCAGCACCGCCAAGCGGCTGCTTTTCGGCCACGTCACCATTGATTTGCTGGCCGGCCCGAGTGAATTGCTGGTGATTGCCGACGACACCGCCAGTCCGAAATTCGCCGCCGCTGATCTGCTGGCGCAGGCCGAGCACGGTTCCGGCCACGAACGCGTCTGGCTGGTGACGACTTCGGCGAAAGTTTTAAAGGCCGTCCAGAGCGAAATCACGAAACAACTGCCCAAGCAATCGCGCCGCGAACTCATCCGGCGCGTGCTTGACGAGAACACGTGGTTGATTCAGGTAAAATCACTCGACGACGCGGTGGCGCTGGCCAACCGGTTGGCACCGGAACATTGCGAAGTGATGACGCGCAATCCGCGCCAGGTTTCCAAAGGTATTTTGACGGCGGGCGCGATTTTCCTCGGGCCTTGGACGCCGACAGTGCTGGGCGATTACGTGGCCGGGCCGAGCCACACGCTGCCGACCGGTGGCGCGGGCGCATCGTTTGCCGGCCTGACCGTGGACCAATTCCAGCGTCGTACCAGTTTGGTGGAATACAACCGCGTCTCGCTGAAGAAAGCGTTGTCCGCCGTGAAAAAATTCGCGGAACTTGAAGGCCTGGGCGCGCATGGGAAAAGTGCGGAGTTGAGAGCGAAGTAATTTGTTATGAACGCAAGCGGAAATTTAAAAAAAGACTCATCACTTATTTGTTTCTCGCCATCGTTGTCGTTGTTATGGCCAAAGAAACAAAAACGCCCGAACCGGCTTTTATCGGTGTGTTCAGCAACAAGAAAAGTTCAATTGATGAATTGCGTCTTGTCTTGAACGAAGACGGAAAGGGGGCAATATTTGGAATGGCATTTGTACCTTTGTTGTGGAAACTCGGACCTACGAACAATCAAATCACGCTAACATGTTCGAGCAGGAAAGACCATGAAACTAATTCGATGGTAATTATATTCGATCCAGAAAAGAATGAGATCAAATTTTTACCCAATAAATTTTCTTTCAACGAAACGCTTTATCTCACAACTAATCAACCTCCAAAACGGCTTCACAACATTCTCCTGCATTTTGATGGAACGGAAAACTCTCTTACGCACGGATGCAATGACACTATTTTTGCGCTAGATCTGACGAATCATGTCGAAGACTTGCACAAACTTGAACATGCGATTCAAGAAGAAGGATTGTTTTGTCGTTTTAACACTGGCATAGCTGGTGACACCATGAATCTTCTAGCAGTTGATTTAAGAGATGTGACTTTGGCTAGAACGTATGCAACAAATCAAATCATTCAATCATCACTATCGGTTAAAATCAGAAAATCGGGAGAGAAAAATATTTTCGAGGTTTGGGAAAGTGGTAAAAAATCACGTGAGGAACATTATAAAAATGACGAACCTGTTCCTACTTGGGTGCGGTCGTAATCAAAAGCAAGCAAACTCGACTGTTCGCCCCAATTTTTCTGCAATAAAGAAACAATGTTTTCGCGCGATCCAAAAAACTTAATCCGCCCGCTGGTGCGCGGGCTGCAGCCTTACGTCTATGGCGAGCAGCCGAAGATCAAGGGGTTGATCAAGCTCAACACCAACGAGAATCCGTATCCGCCGTCGCCGAAGGTTCTGGCGGCGGTCAAAGCGGCGGTGGACGGGCGGTTGCGGCTGTATCCAAATCCGACGGCGGAGCGGTTGCGGGAAAAGCTGGCGAAGCTGCATCGTTGTCATGCGGACAACATCATCGTAGGCAATGGTTCGGATGAATTGCTGGCGCTGGCGGTGCGCGGCATCGTTGAACCTGTAGGCGCCGAGGTAACGAGGCGAACAGGAAGCGCGTCCCACAAATCCGCCTCCTCACGTCGGCGCCTACAAACGGTGCAATACTTCACGCCGAGCTATTCACTGTATCCGGTGCTGGCCGATATTCACGGGGCGGTTAGGAATGCGGTGCCGCTCAAATCGGATTTCAGTCTGCCGGACATGACGGAGTTGAAGCGCGGCGGGATCTGGAATTTCCGCGCCGCATTGACGTTTGTAACCACGCCGAACGCGCCCAGCGGACGCGGGTACTCGACGCGCGAACTGGACGCGCTGTGCAAAGCGCAGCGCGGCGTGGTGGTGCTGGACGAAGCCTATGTGGATTTTGCCGGGGAAAACGCGCTGAAGCTGGCCTTGAAATATCCGTACGTCCTCGTGGCGCGGACGTTTTCCAAGGCATATTCATTGTGCTTCCAGAGGGTTGGTTATTTTGTCGGACATCGCGACCTCATCGCCGCGCTGCACAAGATTCGTGACAGTTACAATGTGAACGGGCTGGGCCAGATTGGCGCCGAAGCCACGCTGGCCGATTTGCCGTATTACCGGGCGAACTTCAAAAAAATCATCGCCACGCGCGAATGGTTGAGCCGCGAGCTGACGAAGCTCGGCTTCCGGGTTTTGCCGAGCCGGACGAATTTCATTCTCGCCCGGCCGCCGCGATTTCCGGCGCCGGCGTGGCTGCAAAGCTTGCGCGCCCAAAAGGTCCTGGTGCGCTGGTTTGACCGGCTGGAGGTGAAGGATTACCTGCGGATTACGATTGGCACGGCGGCAGAAGCGGAGGCCTTGGTCGGGGCCTCCCGTAAAATTTTGACGCGGTATTGAGTCTAAAACCCTAATAAACCGGGGGTCCGGCGCTAAAACCACTGTAAAACGGCTCAAACCGGCCCAAAACCTTTTCTTTGCCCCGGGGCGCGATTTTTGCTAATAGCCAAGCGTGTATTTGGAATTCTATGGCTTGACGCTGCCGCCGTTCGACATCACGCCGAACCCGCGTTTTCTTTTTCTCACTGAAAAACATCGCGAGGCGCTCAATCATCTGCTCTACGGCATTCGCGAGCGGAAGGGCTACGTGCAGCTCACCGGCGAAATCGGCGCGGGCAAGACCACGGTCTGCCGCGCGATGTTGCGGCAACTGGACGGCCATTTTTCCACCGCCCTGATCGTCAATCCCGTGCTGAACGCGAATGAACTGATGCGGGGCATTGCCACGGAATTCGGCCTGGACGTCAAAGACATGGACCGGCACGGCACGGTCGCGGCCATCAACAAATTTCTGGTCCAGCAGGTCGAGCAATGCGGCGATGCGGTGCTGATCATTGACGAGGCGCAAAACCTCTCCGAGGAATTGCTCGAACAGATGCGGCTGTTGTCGAACCTCGAAATGGAGAATCGCAAGTTGCTGCAAATTGTTTTGCTCGGCCAGCCGGAGTTGCGCGACCGGCTCAACAGCCCGCGCCTGAGCCAGCTGCGCCAGCGCATCACGGTGCGCTATCATCTCATGCCGCTGACGCGCAAGGAAGTTGCCGAATACATTCAGCACCGGCTCGCCCAGGCCGGCGCGAAGGGCAAGCCCCAGTTCACCAACTGGGCACTCTGGCGCATTTTTAAATACAGCCGCGGCATTCCCCGGCTGGTCAACGCCGTCTGCGACAAGGCGATGCTGGCCGGTTTTGTCGAGAAAAGCAACCTGATCGATTTCCGCATGGTGGGCCGCGCCATCCGCGAACTCGAAGGGAAAATCCACCTCTGAGCCTGACCAACGAGGCGCCTGAACGTGTGAAGACAATTTCAATAAGCACCCTTGTGTTGGAAGGCGGGCCTGATTCCCGGCAAAAGCTTTTCCCTGCCGAATGACCCGATGTTCCTGCGCAAACCATTCGCCGCGTCCCCGCTGTTCGTCCGTGTTGCGCCATTTGTCATTTTTCTCGCGCTGACGTTTTGCCAGGGGCAATTCGGGGAAGCATCGCGTTACTGGTTTTACCTTGCGAAAACGCTTGTCGGGGCGTGGCTGATTTGGGAAATGCGCCCGTTTGTTTCCGAAATGCGCTGGGCGATGAGCTGGGAGGCGGTCGTCGTTGGGCTGGGTATATTTGTGATTTGGGTCGGCATTTCCGGCGAATGGACGAC
Source organism: Verrucomicrobiota bacterium (assembly GCA_049516755.1). Lineage (GTDB taxonomy): Bacteria > Verrucomicrobiota > Verrucomicrobiia > Limisphaerales > UBA11358 > UBA11358. Next base: position 5,852 of record JBEKSU010000103.1, read on the forward strand.
GCAGAATTCGCTCTGGGCAAAATCAGGCATATCGCATCCACCGGCAATTCCGCCTGCACCTTGGAACCCCAAGGAACAGTTCGGGGCCGGTTCCGCGCTGGCGTGGCTGATGGTGGGAACGCGAATCATCGGTTCCACCCTCGTCGTGCCGCCGCTGGAGGAGGTTTTTTACCGCTCGTTTGTGTATCGCTATATCGCCAAACCGGATTTTTTGTCCGTGCCGCTGAACCGGTTTTTCTGGACGCCGTTCCTGGCCACGGCCGCAATTTTCGGCCTTTCCCACAACGAATGGCTGGCGGGCATTTTGTGCGGCGCGGCTTATCAATGGCTGGTGATTCGCAAGAACCGGCTCGGTGACGCGATGACGGCGCACGCCATTACGAATTTTTTACTCGGCCTGTGGGTGATCTGGCGCGGGGCCTGGCAGTTTTGGTAGGAACAGCGCGCGGGCGATGGCCGGACGCCACACGCAGCGTGCCTGCCCATCACTTCACTTCAACGTTGATATGGTGGCGTTCGAGCGTGCTGCCTTCCGACTTTGCCAGGTTGGCGAGGTCCTCGTAATAATTGGCCAAATCACGGATTTCAGTGCCGCGATCGGCGGTCAGGGTGTTCTGGAGTCCCAACACGTTGAAAGTTGTGCTTTTGCCGACGGCGTATTTTTTTTGTTCGGCGTCCAGGGCCGCTTCGGCGTAAATGCGCGCCTGACGCGAGGCTTCCACACTTTGATAATCGGACTGCGCCTTCTTCACCGCGTTGTCAATATCCACCAGGACGTTCTGCTCAAATTGTTTCATTTTCAGCAGGAGTTGCTGCAAGGTCACCTTGTCGGCCTTGTAAGTATTGCGCGGGCCGACATTGCTCAACGGCATGGTTAACTGCCCGCCAATGCCGTAAAATGGCCGGTTGGCGTCGCTGATCTGGGAAAAAACATCGCTGTATTCCTGTCCCGTGCCGTTGTAACCATAGGAGCCAACCACATCCACTTCCGGGTAAAGCTGGTTGTAGTCAAATTTCAATTGTATGCCTTGCTTCTCTACATCCAGCCGGGATTGCAACAGGTCGGGACGCATGGTCATGCCCTTGCTCCAACTGTCCTGCAAATCGAACAACTGCAGCGGTGCGTTGGTGATCGTTTCCGTGGGCTGAATATCCGTGTCGTGCCAGGTTGCATACTTGTCGGTAAGCAGGTTTTTAAGGGTGTTTTGGTTGTTGACCAGCGTGTATTGCGCCGCAATCAGATTCGCCTGGGCCGAGGCCACCTGCGATTCGTCCTGCTGCACGTCCAGTTGCGCGATGGTGCCGATCTGCATGCGCTGCCGGTCCTGATCCAGCTGGGTCTGGGCGAGGACGAGCGCCTCCTGCTGTACCTTCACGTTCTCTTGCGCGTAGATGAGTTCGTAATAGGCGTTTTCGACGGCGGTGATGGAAGTGTTGAGCTGCAAGCGCAAACCTTGTTCGGAATACTTCAACCGGTTCTTGCTCACACGAATATTCAGCCGGGTCTGGTCAATCCAGAAGTTTTTGAGCAACGGTTGTGTCAGGCTCACGCCAACCGAACTGCTGGTGTTGTCAAAATTGGTGGTAAACGGGCCCGCACTTTTCTGTCCCCACGTTTCCGAGATGCTGGCGGGACCAGGGTTATTCAGGTTGCCGTTGCCGAAATTGTAGGTCATGCCCCAAGGCATTAAGCCCGAGAGGCCGGCACCAAAGGTGTCTGCATCCGAAGTCGTAGGCAGGATGATTTGGTTGTTCTGGATAAGGGCTCCGTCCTTGCTATAAGTATAGTTGCCGGAGAGATTGAGCGTCGGATCATAACCGCCATAATTTGCCCGCACGGTGAAAAGCTGGATCTGCGGGTCATAACGAGAGATTTGCACGTCGAAGTTGTGTTGCAGGGCCTGCTGAATGCAATCCTCCAAAGACATCGAACGCGCGGCGGCGATGGCCATCGCGTTGGTCGGGGCGGCAACTTCGTTGGTCGTTGACACTGCCGCCGGCGCGTTGGTCTCAACCGGCGCGGCGATTGCGTTTGTATCCGTCTGCGCCGCGGCCGAAAAAGCCGCGAGAATGAAAACCAAAAGAACATTGAAACTTTTCATGGTGCTGCAAATTTTGCGGCTTTTGCCGAAATTCATCAAGCTTAAGACGCTCCGGCGCGTCCCGAGGTAACCATTTGGTTAATTCGTGCCCGCACCGGTCTCATAAACCCCGCACCGCGGCCAAGGTTGCGGCCCAAAATCAATCAACCGGCTTTCGCTGCGGCTGCGGTAACCTCCTCAATTTTGGCGTTTTGTTCGAGGAACGCGAGCACTTTTTCGTGCGCGATCTGGTCGTAAAGCTCCGGCACGCCGTTGCGCTTCTGCAGGTCCTTGAGGAATTTCTCCAGCGGAATCTGGTACGCCATCGCCAGTGACTGCGCGCGCTTCAAGACCTCGTCCTGCGAAACCTGGATGCCTTCCTTCTCGGCGATGCGCTGGATCAGGAATGACAATTTCACGCGCTCCTTCGCGCTCTGCGCCGCGGCGGAATAAATTTCATCCTTTTGTTTCTCAATCAAATCGCGCGCCACACCGCGCTGGCTGTTCTCGCGCACGATGTCATAAACCACGTTGCGCGTTTCGTGCGCCACGGCGGTTTCCGGCAGGTCAAAATTCGTCGCGGCGAGCAGCGCGTGGATGATCTGGCCGCGAACCGCCTTGGCCTGGGAATACTTCAATTCATTCTCCAGATCGCGCTGCACGCCTTCGCGAAGCTTCGCCAGGTTTTCCGCGTCGTATTTTTTGGCGAACGCGTCGTCAATCGCCGGCAGCGCTTTTTCCTTCACTTCGACGACCTCGACTTCATAGACGCCCTTTTTGCCCGCGAGTTGTTTGGTTACGAAGTCGGCGGGGAAATCCACAGTCACGGTGCGTTTGTCGCCCGCCTTGGCGCCGGTGAGCTGGTCGGCAAAACCGGGAATGAAGGAATCCGGCGCGGCGTCCACCCAGAAATTTTTCTGCTCCGTCAAACCTTTCGCCGTCGGCGCGGTATCGGTGATGGGTTTGCCGTCGCACGCCCCGGTGTAATTCACCACCGCCACGTCGCCCGGGCGCAGCTCGCGCGCGACCGTCTCAAACTTCGTGTGCTGCCGGGCGAGCAATTCGATGGCGCGATCCACATCCGCTGGCGTGACTGATTTCACCTCGCGCTTGGCCGGCAGGCCCTTGTATTCGGGCAGTTGAAATTCCGGCGCGGTCTCGATGGTGGCGGCGAATTGCAGCGCCTGGCCGCGGCCGAACTGGATTTCCTCGATGTCCGGATAGCCGATCACTGCGATTTTTTTCTCTTCCAGCGCCTTGCGGTACGAATCGCCGATGAGCTTGCGTTTGACCTCGTCCTTGATGTCCGCCTCGTATTTTTTGAGCACGAGGTTGCGGGGCGCCTTGCCGGGACGAAAGCCGGGCAGCGACGCCTGTTTTTGAAAGTCCTTCGTGACGGAGTCAAAAGCTTCATCCACAGCCTTTGCGTCCACTTCCACCCGCAGCAATTTCTTGCACGGGGCCAGATTTTCGACGGTGATATTCACAATTATTCCCGCTGGTCAGCGAGCCGTATAAAATAGATGAACCGCGCGGATTTCGTCAATGGTTTTGATGGCTTACCCTGGACATTTCCGATTGAATGTTGCCGGAATGAAGCAAACGACGTTCTTCATCACCGGCACGGACACCGGGGTCGGCAAGACCGTGCTGACCGCGCTGCTGACGCGTTACTTGAGGAAACGCGGCGTCAAAGTGGCGGCGCTCAAACCGGTTTGCTCCGGCGGACGCGACGATGCCCGGGGGTTGCGCGCCGCCATGAACGGCGTGCTCACGCTCGACGAAATCAATCCGTGGCATTTTCGCGCGCCGATTGCGCCTTTGCCCGCCGCCCGCCGCGAACGCCGGCAGGTCGGGCTCGCGGATGTGCTCGTCCATGTCCGCGCGCTGCAAAAGCGTTTTGACGGGTTGCTGGTTGAAGGCGCCGGCGGCTTGTTAAGTCCGCTCGGCAGCGATTTTAACTCGCGCGATTTGATTGCAGCCCTGCGCGCGACGGCGATGATTGTTTGCCCAAACCGGCTCGGCGCGGTGAATCAGGTTTTGCTGACGCTTGCCGCCCTGCCGCGACGCGAGTCCGGCCGGGCGCGCGTCGTGTTGATGTCGCCGCCCAAGCCGGACGCCTCAACAACCACCAACGCCGGACTGCTCGCGGAATTTTTCGACGCGAAAAGGATTTCTGTGTTCCCATGGCTGGGCGGGCGACCCGACGCGGAGGAGGTTTTGAAAGATTTGCGGGTGCGGCGCACGCTTCGGACACTGGCGGAAGCATGACTCAGTTTTTCGGAATTTCCCCTGGCAGCGTGTTGGTGGCCAGAAACGATTCGCGCCACGGCTGGTGGTTTTTATAAAGCTCCAATCGTTGTTGCAGGGGCTCGAGGTTTTTCAATTTGACGGCATTGGCAAGGTCAATCGCCCTTTGGGTCACTTCGATCGCGTTGGTGAAATCGCCGGTCTCGGCGCAGGCCATGCCGAGCGCGTCGAGCACGTACGGTTGCGTTTCGCCGGTCAGGACGTTGGCCTTGGTGGCGAGCACGAGCGCGGCCCGGCCGTCGCGAATTTGAGGATTTTCATCGGCGGCCAGCACGTGGGCGGTGTAGGCAAGGATTTGAAAATTATTCGGGTCAATCCGCAGCGCTGCATGAAATTCATCAATGGCCCCGGCATCGCGGCCTTGTTTGAGGAGCAGCTTGCCGCTTTCAAAGGGCGCCCACGGATAGGCGGGATCGATCTGCGTCGCCTCGTCGAATTGGCTCATGGCCTCGTCGAAACGTCCGAGTTCAGCCAGCACGGCGCCGAGGGTGGTGTGCAGGGACGGCAGTTCCGGTTTGAGCTGGGCGGCTTGGAGCAGTTCCGGCAGGGCCTCCCCCGGCTGGCCCATTTTATCGAGCAGGTTGCCGGCGTTGTAGTGCGCCTCGACGTTGCCGGATGAAATGCGCGCCGCTTCGTGATACTGGTTGAGCGCTTCAACCAGCCGGCCTTTCTGTTCGAGCGCCACGCCGTAATTGACCTGGGCATGGGGATTGTCTCCCTTGGTCACCATGAGGGTGTGAGCAAAAAGCGATTCACTGTCGCGCCAGCAGCGTAATTGGTTTTCGGTGAGCAGCAGGCATGCGGCCAGAACCAGGGCGCCGGCGCCGGCAACGGCCGTTTTCGGGAATTGAAAATGGTCCGCCAGATCGCTGACGCCGAACGCCACAGCGATGAACACGCCGACGAGCGGGAAATAGGTGTAGCGATCCGCCATCGCCGCGCTGCCCACCTGCACCAATCCGATGACGGGCACGAGCGTTGCCAAAAACCAAAGCCAGCCGACCAGCAGACAAGGGTATTGCCGGTGAATGCGCCAGATGAGCCACGAGATACTGCCCAGCAGGCCCAGGGCGGTTGCCGCCATGGCCCGTATCCATGACAAATGATTGGGCAACGGGTAGAGGATGGCCAACCCCGCCGGCCAGAATGTTTTTCCGAGATACCGTTCGTAGGCGATCAAGGCGTTGGCGACCCGCAAATGTAGCGGGAATTGTTGGAAGGTCATGACGGCTGCCCCGTGGCGTTGCACCAGAAAAGTCACCACGCACGAAATTGCGGTGAGCAGAAGGAACGGCCATTTTTCCAGCACCAAGTGAATGGCGGTCGACATCTGCCACGGGTTGCCGGCCAGCCGCCGCAGCGGCCAATAATCCAGCAGCAGCATCACAAACGGCAGCGTGACCACCATCGGTTTGCTCATCAGGCCCAGCGCAAAAAGGCCCAGCGCCAGGCCGTAGAAAACTTTGGACTTTGGACTTCCGCCTTCGCCCGGCTTCGGCG
>JBEKSU010000104.1:0-11720 GCA_049516755.1 Verrucomicrobiota bacterium
TCACTTCTAACATTCCGTCAAATCTGGCATCTAATCCGTGTGCGACGCATTGGAACCATTCTGGCCGGCCTGCTGTTTTGCCTTGCAGCCTTCACCGCCAACGCCGCCCACACCCAGGTGCGGCTGATTTTGTCCGCCGACCCCGCGAAAGCCGGGGACACGATTTGGGCCGGCGTGGACCTGAAAATGGAGCCGGGCTGGCATACCTACTGGAAAAATTCCGGTGCTGCCGGCTACGCCACCAAAATTGAATGGCAACTTCCGCCCGGTGTTACCGCCGGTGACATCCAATGGCCGCTTCCGGAAAAACTCCCGCCCGCTGAAGTCACCACCTACGGCTATGACAACGAAGTCGTTCTGCTCGTGCCACTGAAACTGGCCGCCGATTTGAAACCTGGCCCACTGGATTTGAAGGCCAAGGTTTCCTGGCTCGAATGCAAGGAAGCCTGCATCCCCGGCAGCGGCAGCGTCGAGGCCACCCTGAACATCGGCGACCAAACCAAACCTTCCGCCGATGCGACATTGCTAAAAACCTGGCAGGGAAACGTACCCCAAGCTCCGGTAGTGGGCGATAAAGGAATTTTCCCCTTCCGGTTTTCATGGGGAAAAACAATCGACAGTGATACACGTTTTTTTCTCATTCAACTTTTTGGCGATTCAATTTTTGAGGACGGCGGATGGGTACATCCGACAAACACCGATTTTTTCCCCTATTCCAGCGATAAGTTTGAAGTTGAGTCCGATACCGAAATTGTCAAAGACAGTCACGGGGATGATTATTTGCAGAAGCGGGTTAAAAAATACTCTGACGAATGGCCAAAGGAAATCGGGGGCGTGGTCATCATGGACGGACATCATTCTCGAATCGGCTTTGATCTTCAATTACCTGTGTCAGATGGAAACGGGTTTTCGTCCAATGCAGAAATGTCAGCACTTAAAGTACAGAGCAATAGGACAGGCATCACGAACATCTCTAATCCAGCCGGTCAAACTATGGAGACAGGCAAGGTGCCTGTCCTACCCTTGATGCTGCTCTATGCCTTCATCGGCGGATTGATTCTGAACATCATGCCGTGCGTGCTGCCGGTCATCGCGCTGAAAATCCTCGGCTTCGTTGGTGAATCCCGAAGCGACCCGCGCCACGTCCGCAAGCTCGGCCTCGTCTATGCCTTCGGCGTGCTGGTGTCGTTCGCCGCCCTCGCTGCTGTCGTCATCGGCGTCAAGGCCGCCGGGCATCGGGCCGGCTGGGGCATGCAGTTCAGCAGCCCGGTTTTTGTGGTCTGCCTCACCACCCTTGTCATGCTCGTGGCACTGAATCTCTTCGGCGTGTTTGAAGTTGCGCTCGGCGGGCGGGCGCTGGATGCCGCCAGCAAACTGGCTTCCAAACACGGCACCTCCGGTGCTTTTTTCAACGGTTTGTTGACAACCGTGCTCGCCACATCCTGCACCGCGCCGATTCTGGGTACAGCCCTCGGTTTCGCGTTCAGGGAAGGCACCTCGGTAATCCTTCTGATTTTTCTTATCGTCGGAATTGGGCTGGCAGCGCCTTATGTCGTGCTGAGTTGGAATCCAAAGTGGCTTAAATTTTTACCCAAACCCGGCGCGTGGATGGAAAAGTTTAAGATCGCCATGGGTTTCCCGATGCTGGCCACCACGGTGTGGTTGTTCCTGCTGGCAGCCGGGAATTTTGATAAAAGCCACACACTTTGGTTTGGACTATTCCTTGTTGCCTTGGGCCTTGCGGCCTGGATTTGGGGCGAGTTCGTACAGAGAGGAGCAAAACATCGTGGTTTGGCTAGGGTTGTCAGTATTCTTCTTGCTGGTGGAATCGGAATTTATGCCTATGGCCAAACTCCGGATCAAATCGAGTGGCAATCATGGAATCCTGCCGCCGTTGCCAAGGCACAAGCTGCGGGCCAACCTGTGCTTGTAGATTTTACCGCCGACTGGTGCGTAAACTGCCAGGTGAACAAAAAAACCAGCATCGAAATCCCATCCGTGCGTGCCAAACTTAAGTCCATGAACGCCGTCGCGCTGCTTGGCGATTATACGCATTTCACCAATACCATCTCGGCGGAACTGAACCGCTTCAACCGTGCCGGCGTGCCGTTGGTTTTGGTTTATCCCAAGGACACCAACTCGCCGCCCATCGTCCTGCCTGAAATTCTGACACCGGGCATCGTGCTCAACGCCCTCGACCGCGCGGTTCGTTAACTTTTGAAAGTAGCGCAGGCGTCCCGCCTGCAAAATTCAGCGATCATGCAGGCCGGAGGCCTGCGCTACTCTCTTCAGCGTCAAATTGACATGCCACTAGACCGCGCGGGCTATTGACTATTGAACGGAATTGAACGGAATCGACTAGTTTGGTGTCTCTTAACCAAACAATTAACGATTCTAAACTTATGAAAAGACTATTTGTATTATTGACCACCATGGCTTTGGCCGTGGCGGTGCAGGCAGTTGAAGTCGGCAAACCCGCGCCGGATTTCTCGGCCACGGACATCAACGGCAAGGCAATCAAGCTCAGCGATTATGCGGGCAAGATTGTCGTCATTGAATCCTACAATTCCGACTGCCCGTTCTGTAACAACCAATACCGGAGCGGGGCGATGCAGGATCTGGAAAAAGACATGGCCGCCAAGGGGGTCGTGTGGCTCATCGTCAATTCCGTCAATCCCAACAATGCCAGCCATCGTACGCCCGAACAGGCCAAACAGGAAATCGCCGACAAGAAAATCGTTGCCACGGCCTGGATTGATGACAGTTCCGGCGCGGTTGGCCATCTCTACGACATGAAAACCACGCCGGACATGTATGTGATTGATAAGAACGGTGTGCTGGTCTATCAGGGCGCCATTGACAACAAACCGGACCCGCAGCATAACCCGCGCACCGCGCGCAATTATGTCCGCGAAGCCGTGGACAACCTGCTGGCCGGCAAACCGGTGGAGGTCAGCCAGACCAAACCCTACGGCTGCGGCGTCAAATACGCGGATTAAAAACACACGAATTGATTGGTAGGGCCGCGCTGCTGCGCGGCCTTTTTATTTTTTGGAGCAATCTAAACAGTCCCGTGGCCGTTTAACGTGCTGCCGACGTCCCGTCGGCAGTTCTGTTCGAGATCTGCCGGCAAGATGCCGGCAGCACGTTACAATTCACAGAAGGAAAAACACCTCAAGTTTCCCCGCTCAATGAGCTTTGCCACTTCACGTGGTCGTAGAATTCGGCCGCCACCATGTAACCGACGCATCCGGCCGCGCCGCAGCGACAGGGATGGTCCCGATAATCTTCCAGGGCGTAGCCGTAGTTGAACGTGATTTCCTCACCGGCCCGGATGGCGCGTCTGGCGATGATCCAAATGTGCTCTTCAATCCGCTCCGCCTCACAATTGGGTTCGCAACTGTGGTTCAGAAAACGCGCCGGGTTCCACGCTACGCTGCCGTCCAGATCCAGCTCATCGTTCAGCGAGAAAATGTATTCGTTGCCCGACTCGCAACGGCGCAGCGATTCGTCCTTGGTGATTCTTTGACCGGTGTATTCAATCACCCGCGTGCCGGCGGCAATATCTATTTTCGCAAACCCGCCGGTTCCGTGAATGACCGATTCGTGAAAGCAAACCCATGTCGTTTCCACAACGGCTGAATTGTTCAATGCTGATGGCATGGTCACAACTTTGGCAGTTCAAATCCGTATTCCCGCAGAAATTCTTCCGTCGGCGCTTGAATGTCCACGTGCCGGCGCGTGAACGGGTCCACATAAGCCAGCCGCACCGCGCGCAGGCCGAGGGGTATTTGTTTATCTTCCCTTGATTCCCGGTCACGCCTCGCCCGATCCCGCCCTGCCGGGACCACCCTCGCCACCGCCGTCGGCTGGGAGGAGGTCGACTTGATCGGGTCGATTCGTTGCGTTGTCGTCGTGGACACCCTCCCGTAAAGTTCGTCACCCGTCACCGGACAGCCGGCTTCGGCCAGGTGCACGCGGATTTGATGCGTGCGGCCGGTGAACGGCCTGGCTTCGACCAGCGTGAATTTTCCCTTCGTTTGCAACACGCGGAATTGGGTTTCAGCCTCCTTGCCTTCGCGAAAATCCACCTTCATGCGCCCGATGCGCCGCGGATCGGGCGCGAGTTTGAGCTGACAGGTCCATTCGGTTTCACGCGGACGGCCGTCCACGACGGCGAGATACGTTTTCTCCATCTTGCGGCTCTCGAACAAATCGGAAAACGTCTGAACCGCACCCGGACTTCGGGCAAGCAGCAGGATGCCGCTGGTGTCGCCGTCGAGCCGGTGGACGTAACGGAGAAATTTGATGCCGCGCGACCGCGCCCAGAAATCGCGCGCGGCGATGGAGGAATTGATGGCCGCCTGCAGATTGTGCCCGGTATTCTGCCACGAAACCGGCAGCAGCATCCACCCGCGCGGTTTGTCCATGGCGATGACTGACCGGTCCTCGTATAAAATCGGGAACGGCTCACAATCCGGAAGTTCGATGAAACTGGCTTTGCCCATGTGTCAATGCCGGCCGGGCGCAACGTCCGTCAATGCCGGTGGCCGCCTTCGGCAATCTGCGGCTTGATCACGCGGGAACCGATGGCCGCCATTTGCGAACATAATTTCTCATACATGGGTTCGCCCTGGTAGGTGCCGACGATGGCGCCGCCGGACCCGGCAAAATTCGCGCTGGCGCCACACTGCCGGGCAACCTCCACCATCTGTACCTGCCACGGCGGAAGGTTGTAAATGCCGCGCCGGACGTTGAAATTATCATCCATGAGTTCCGCCAGCCGCCGGGTGTCGTTGTGGACTAGGGCTTCGCGGCCGAGGTTGGTTATCTCCGCCAGGCGCTTCATGGCGCCGACGATTTTGGGATCGCCATTATTGAAACGGCCGCGGATGTCGTTGTGAAATATCTCGGTCGGTTCGCTGAGGGAATTGTGGTAAGCGAGATACAGCGGCGGCAAAAGTCCGGGCGCCATCGGTTCGTATTTGTAACATTTGAACCCATCCACCACCTGTTCCAGCGCCAAATCGAAATCCATGTAAACCAGTCCTTCATAGACCTGGATGACCCGGTCCTGCAATCCACCGACGATTCCCAGCTTTTCCTTTTCGACGGACAACACAAAAGACGGCTGGGCTTCAAGGGGGATTTTAATTCCGTAGAATTCCATGAGACAGCGCATCATGGCGACGATGATGGCGCTGGACCCGGCCATGCCCACCTGTTGCGGGATGTTGGTGTTATAGCGGATGGAGAAATTGCGATTATGCAGCGTCAGCCGGTGCGCCTGGCAATATTCCACAAAACGCTTGATCGTCGCCTTGATCAACCGCAAGCCGCCGTAATATCCGTGCAATTCCACGTCTCGCGCCAGGTCGTTGATGGATTTGAAATTGGCGCGGTCGGACGCCGATGCCATGATGTCCAGCGATTCCCATTCATACAACACCACTTCCGCGCGGAAATTGCGGATGATGACGGAAATCGTCCGGCCGTTATACCCGTCGGAAGGGTTGCCGAGCAGCCCGGCGCGGGCGTGCGCGTATTTACGAATGATGATCAAGCAATGCCTCCAGATGTTTCCGCAGGGCGGGCCCTTGTTTTTCATCCTCGAGCGCAAATTCCACGAAGGCGCGGAAATAAGCCTGGAAATTGCCGATGTCATAACGCCGTTCGTCACCGCGCAGACAAATGCCATAGGTCTTGCCGCCGTCCTTCATCATCAGGCGGATGGCATCCGTGATCTGAATTTCGCCGCCCTTGCCCGGCGCCGTGCGCTTGATGGCGCCGAAAATCTCCGGCGCAAACACATAACGCGCGGCAATGGCCAGGTTGCTTGGGGCCTCCGATTTGGATGGCTTTTCGATCAGGTCTTCGATTTCAAAAACCTCGCCGTCTTTTACGGGCTTGGCGATGCCATAACGATGCACCTCGTCTTGAGGAACCTTTTCGAACGCGATCACGGCGGCGGCCTGCTTCTCCGTGAACAAGCGGGTCATCCGTTGGACGATGTCGCTTTTGGCGTGCATGCCGATGATGGAATCGCCCAAGGCGGTCACGAACGGCTGATTGCCCACAAACGGTTCCGAACACTGGATCGCGTGTCCCAGCCCCAGCAACTGGCGCTGGCGGGTGTAAAAGTATTGCAACGGCGCGCGCTCGTATTCGAGCGCTTCCAGCATTTCCTCCTTGCCGGTCTCGCGCAGTTCCTGAATCAACTCATCATTCAGGTCAAAATGGTTCTCAATGGAGCTTTTGCCGGGGCCGGTGATGAACAAAATGCGCTTCATGTGCATGCGTGTGAGCTCTTCCACCACGTATTGCACCACGGGCTTGCGCCCAACCGGCAGCATTTCCTTGGGCTGGGATTTCGTCGCGGGCAACAGCCGGGTTCCCAATCCCGCCACCGGCACCACTGCAATATTGATGTCCATTGTTTCTTCCTGTCTAAAAGGTTTGTGTCAACAGGGCTTGTATCCGAATGCCATGATTTTTGCAATCACCGTTGCGGAAAACCTTCTGATTTCAATGAAAAAGTGGGGCTCGCAGTCCGGCAGTTCAACGAAATTAAGTTTAGCCATTCGCGCGATGATAACAACCGATGTGGACCGGCTCAAACTTTTGTAGGAGTCGAGGTCACGAGACTCTTTTCAATTTTGGATTGGCGATTGCGGATTTTTCAAAACAACTTTTGTCGCCTCGCGGTGATTTGTTAGTATGCGAAAAATGATCCCTACCGTCCGAGCCATTTGTTTTACGATACTGTTATCGGCATTCCCATTTCGCGTTGCGGCGGAGGATTTCACCAATGCCATCCACGCGTTCCTGCAACAGCGCGTCGAGCTTGAAAAGCGGGATGCTGCCATCGTCGTCGGGATTGTGGACGAGCATGGCAACAACGTTGTCGGTTGCGGAAAATTAGATAACGGAACCGATCGGGAAGTTGACGGTAACACGCTGTTCGAGATTGGTTCCATCACGAAGACGTTCACCGCGATGTTGTTGCAAGACATGATTGAGCGCGGCGATATGAAACTGGATGATCCGGTGGCGAAGTATTTGCCCGGGTCGGTTAAAATGCCGACCCGCAATGGTAAGGAAATCACCTTGCTCCAACTGGTGATACATACTTCGGGACTTCCGGAAAACCCTGGCAACCTTGGCCCGACTTGGGCCGATTATACCACCGACCAGCTATATGCCTTTCTGTCTGGTTACAAATTAACCCGTGATCCCGGCGCGCAATACGAGTATTCGAATCTCGGAGCATCATTATTGGGACATGCAATCACGTTGAAAGCAGGCACGAATTACGAATCCCTTGTGGTGGATCGGATTTGTCAGCCATTACAAATGAATAGTACCCGGACTACGCTGACGCCCGAACTGAAAGCCCGGTTCGCCGCCGGACACAATCAATTCGGAGACGCGGTGCCGCATGTAGATCGCTCTCCGGTTTTTTCCCCCCCCAGGGCGGGCTGCGCTCGACGGCCAACGATCTGCTGAAATATGTCTCGGCTTGTCTGGGCCTGACCCAGACCAGTTTGACACCGCTTTTTGAAAAGACGCATGAGGTTCATGTTCAATCCGGGATTCCCACCCAAAATCTTGGTTCGTGGGTTGTCCAAACTGATCCACAGGGAAGAAAATTCATTTTTCACGCCGGAGACACGGCTGGCTACAGCGCATTTGTCGGTTTCGACGAAGCGAGGCATCGCGGCTTGGTGGTTTTGTGTTCTACTTCTGACCCCGATGATGTTGACGGCATCTTTGCTATTTTACTGGAAAATGAGTGGCAGTCGGACCAGCGGCCCAAGGAAACGCAAATTAGCAACAGTGTTTGTGATACGTTTGTGGGGCAATACCAGCGCTCACCGCATTCTGCTTCCGCGCCCGGCATTGGGATTCGCCGCGAAGGAAACAGGCTCTTCGCCCAAACCACAGGACCGAGACCATTACCAATTCGAGTACTATTGCCACCCATCGAGGGTGAGTTATTGCCTGAATCGGAAACCTGTCTTTTCGGAAGGCTAAGCGGTAAGCCCATAACTTTTTCCCGGGACATTCAAGATAAAGTCACCGGCCTGACCGTGCAATTTGACGGTAAAACGTTTTATTATGAAAAAATTTCGGACCAACCGCCAAAAACTCCCGAACCGCCCAAACAGCCTGCCGCTAAATGAATTTACTCACCGCTTCCGCCATTCCTTCTTCGGCGGCTCGGGCAAACCTTGCGCCCTCAAAGCGGTGCGAAAATGCACCTTGGCAATCTTCGCCAGGTTGTCCGCGCCCTGCTCTGCTACAAATTTTTTCGCCGCCTCGTCCACGGCCGTCGAAGCGCCTTTGGGTAATTCCACGTTGAATTCCTTTTCCAGCTTCGCCAGGCCTTTCACAAATCCGTCCCGCGCCAGAATCGATGCCGCCGCCACCGCCAGGTCTTCTTCCGCCCGATGCTTTTGCACCAGCTCAATCTCCCGGCCCAGTGACATCAACGCCTTCGCCACCACGTCCTTGCTCGACGCGAACTGGTCGCTGATGGCCTTGACCGGCGCAGGGTTCATCTGGTGCCGCAATCCCATCAGATTTTCAATCACGCGCGCGTGGCCCCACGCCAGGATCGTGTTCACGCTTTTCATTTTGGCGTAAAGCCGGTTGTAAGCCTCGTTGCCGATGGTGACGGTGTTCACCACGCAACCGGGGGTCTTGCGGATTTTTTCCGCCAGCTCGCCGATTTTTTTGTCGCTGGAAATGTTTTTTGAATCGCGGATGCCGGCATCTTTCCATGCCTTGACGACGTTCTCGTTGATGTACACCCCGGCAATGCACAACGGCCCGAAGAAATCGCCCTTGCCGCTTTCGTCCACGCCGATGCGCGGCAGTAGCAAATCGGGATTCAGAACGGTTTCGTAGCCCAGCTTTGCCTGTTTCAAAACCTCGGGTTCCAAGACGAACTCGATGAATTCCTGCGTGCCCTTCCCCTGCACCACCAGCTTGCCGCTCTCGTAAAAAACCACGTTGATTTTGTCCTTCTCGCCGGCAAACCGCGCATACGGCACCGCGCGGAACTTGAAACCGCGCGAACTCAGGGCGTTTTCGAGCGCCGACGCCTGGTCGTCGGTGAGCCTGGCCGTGTAGGAAGTCAGCGGTGTCACTGAAAAAGGATAACCACAAAGAACACAAAGAACACAAAGTTTTTTGCAGCCGTAGCGGCGTTCGGCAGAAAGCCGCATTTCAAACACGACATTTGCGGCGCTCTGCCGAGACACCGCTACGAAAACTATTTTGCGGCTTTTGTGACTCTTTGCGGCAATAATCCCGGCCCATGGCAGACCGAACTCCGCAATCCGCAATCCTTGCCGCGTCGAAGCGCAGCGGAGACGGGCGCAATCCGCAATTGACGAAACTCGTTCCAGCCCTGCTCGACTGGTTCTCCGCCAACGCCCGGGACCTGCCGTGGCGGCGCACCCGCGATCCCTACGCCATCTGGGTGTCCGAAATCATGCTCCAGCAGACGCAGGTGAAAACCGTGATTCCCTACTGGACCCGTTGGATGCAGGAATTGCCGACGATTGAAGCCGTGGCCAAAGCGAGTCCGGCCAAAATCCACAAGCTGTGGGAGGGCCTCGGCTATTATTCCCGCGTCCGGAACCTGCAAAAAGCTGCAAGGCAAATCGTTGCAGATTGTAGGAGACGAGGTGACGAGTCTCTAACTAAAACGAAATCAGAGACTCCTTCCGCCTTCGCCCAACTACGGCGGGACAAGCACGTAGTCTCCTACAAATTCCCGGATAACTATGACGACGTGCTCGCCCTGCCGGGCATTGGCCGTTACACCGCCGGCGCCATTTGCAGCATCGCGTTCAACCAGCCGGTGCCCATCCTTGACGGCAATGTCATCCGCGTGCTGACGCGGGTGTTTGGCATCGGGGAAAACCCGCGCGAAAAAAAAACCAACGCGCAGCTCTGGCAACTGGCGGCTGAACTGGTCGCCTTTACTGGTGGAGCGAGACTCCGTCGAGCCCAAATTTCCATCGCCGGAGATCCGGCCACCGGCAAAGGAAGTAACGGCTCGACAGAGTCTCGCCCCACCAAAAATACGAATTGCTCTTCCCTCAACCAATCCATCATGGAACTTGGCGCACTGATCTGCACGCCGCGCAATCCGCAATGCCTAGTCTGCCCGGTGAAAAAACTTTGCGTCGCTTACCGGGAAAATCGTGTGGCTGCACTGCCGAACCTTGGCCAGCGCACCGCCACCACCGCACGCCGCTTCACCGCCTTCGTCATCGAACGCAACGGAAAATTCCTGGTCCGGCAACGGCCAGCCGGTGTCGTCAATGCGCACTTGTGGGAATTTCCTAACACCGAATTCAACGGCGCTAATGCGAAGGACGCTTTCAAATCCATTTTCGGCTTCAGACCACCCGCCCTTAAACCGTTTTACACCGTGAAGCATTCCATCACGCGTTACCGCATCACGCTCGAAGCCTGGCGCGTCTCTTTCGGAGGGGCGAGCTCTGCGAGACCCCATGATAAAATGGGGTGTCGTGGCCCGTCCTCCGCAGCCCCGATTTTTTCGGGGCGGAGGATGGAAATTCCGCCCTCCGGAAAATGGCTGACGCCCGCTCAAATGAGCCGGCTGGCATTCACCGCCGCCCACAAAAAACTGGCCAGCGCGGCCACTGATTGTATTCTGTTCGGCCCATGATTTACTTCGATCATAACGCCACCGCGCCGGTGATGCGCGAAGCGCGCGAAGCCTGGCTCGATGCCACCGAGCACAATCCAGGCAACGCGTCCAGCCCGCATCATATCGGGAATCGCGCCGGCGCTGCGCTCAAGGAAGCGCGCGAGCAACTCGCCCATTTTCTCGGCTGCCAGCCGGCGGACATCACCTGGACGAGCGGCGCCACCGAGGCCAACAACATGGTCATGCATCACTTCGCGCGGACGCTCGACGCGAAGAGCGAGGTCTGGATTTCCGCCATCGAACATCCCTGCGTTCACGAATCCGCCAAGCATTATTTCGGCAAACGCGCCCGATTGATACCCGTCACCCACGACGGCGTGATTGACCTGGACTGGCTGACGGCGGAACTGGCTGACACCCGCCCCGGCCTGGTCGGCATCATGGCCGCGAACAACGAGACCGGCGTCATCCAGCCCTGGCGCGAGGCGCTGGCCATCTGCCGTCAATACCAGGTGCCGTTCTTCTCCGACGCCGTGCAATGGCTCGGCAAAATGCCGGCCAGGGGACTGGGCGAATGCGATTATCTGAGCGGCGCGGCGCACAAGTTTGGCGGGCCGCGCGGCGTGGGCTTTTTGAAAGTGCCGCATCGCAGCCACGTCACACCCCTGATCCTCGGCGGCAAACAGGAACAAGGCCGCCGGGCCGGAACGGAAAATGTCCCGATCATCGTATCCATGCTCGCCGCCCTGGAAGCGCGCGAAAAACAGATGGCCCGCAGCGAACACATCCTGCGCGGTGTCTGGCGCGAGAATTTTGAGCGGCAGCTTTTGCACAAACTGCCCGGCACGGTCATCGTCGGCGCAAATTCGCCGCGTCTGTGGAACACGGTTTCGGCGCTGATGCCCGAAGGCGTGCAATTGCGCTGGCTGGTGAAACTCGACAAGGCCGGGTTCGCGGTCTCCACCGGCTCGGCCTGCACCACCGGCAAGGAGGAGCCTTCGCACGTGCTGGCGGCGATGAATTTCAAGTC
>JBEKSU010000105.1:0-11709 GCA_049516755.1 Verrucomicrobiota bacterium
ATCACCCGGGCGCAATTGCGGCGTTATTACGTGCTCACGCCGCTGTTCGTCGGCGCCATGCTGCTGGTCCCGATGGCGGACAACCTGGGCGTGATGTGGGTGGCCATGGAAAGCACCACGCTGGCGTCGGTGTTGCTCGTCACCTTCTACAACCAAAAGACCTCGTTCGAGGCGGGCTGGAAATACATCATCATCGGCAGCGTCGGCATTTCGCTGGCGCTGTTCGGAACGATTTTTACCTACTATGCAGGAGTCGGCCTGCTCGGGCCGGAAGCTCACGGCGGCATGAACTGGTCGGTGCTGGCGGGCGTGGCGGACAAGCTCAACCCGCAGGCCATGCGGCTGGCGTTCGTCCTGGTGTTGCTCGGTTATGGCACCAAGGCGGGTCTGGCGCCAATGCACACCTGGAAGCCCGACGCCTACGCCGAAGCGCCCGTGCCCTCCGCCACGCTGCTGGGTGCCGCGTTCATCAACTGCGCCGTTTACGGCATCATGCGTTTCGACGTGCTGACGGAGAAATGCCTGGGCCACGCTTTTCCCGGCAAACTGCTGGCGGGTTTCGGCGTCGCCTCAATCCTTGTGGCCGTGCCCTTCATCCTGGTGCAACGGAATTTCCGGCGGCTGCTGGCGTATTCGAGCATTGATCATTGCGGCATCATGGTGGCGGGGCTGGGCTTTGGCGGCAAACTGGGCGCGCTGGGCGCGGCGCTGCACATGCTTTTTCACGGCGTGACCAAACCGCTGCTGTTTTTCTGCGCCGGCAACGTGCAACAGCACTACGGCACACCGCATTTCCGCAAGGTCCACGGCGTCATGCATACTCTGCCGTGGACGGGCGGGTTGTTTCTGGTGGCGACCCTGGCGGTCACGGGCACGCCGCCGTTCAGCCTGTTCCAAAGCGAATTCACCATCCTGAGCGGCGCGCTGGTCGCCGACCGCGGCTGGATGGCATTCCTGTTCGTCGCCGGTGTGGTGACGATTTTCGCTGGTTTCCTGGTGCACATGTCCAAGCTGAGCCTGGGTGTGCCCGTGCAACCCGGACCGCGCGTCGCCGAGTGCCCCTGGAAATTGGGCGCGATGGTGGCCGTGGCCGTCGCGGTGGTCGGTCTGGGCTTCTGGCTGCCCGGCCCGATCTATGAACTTATTCGCCAGACAACTCAAATCATTGGAGGTGCTCCATGAATGATTTACCCAGCGTGACTGGAATTGTGGCAGAAGTGCGGGAACGGTTCGGCGACCGGCTGAACGCCGTGCGCGTCGTCCGGCGCGATGAGATTTATTTCGACGCCAAAATGGACCTGGTCGCCGGCTTCAGCGCCCATCTTTACAAAAACTGGAATGCGCGGCTGGTGGGCATCTTTGCCGACGATGTCCGCGGGCAGGAAAACGTTTTCCATCTCTACTACGTTTATGCACTCGACGACGCGCACGCCTTTTTCATCCTGCGCGTGCCCGTGCCGCCGGACAAACCGGCGTTTCCTTCGCTCACCAACGCCATCCCGGCCGTGAGCATGCAGGAACGCGAAATCCGGGATTTGTTCGGCCTGGAACTCATCGGCCATCCCAGCCCTCAGCGTTGCGCGTTGCACGACGACTGGCCGGACGTGCATCCGTTGCGCAAGGACTTTGATCTGCACACCCAGTTGCCGACGTTCCAGGGCGAACGGCACAAATTCCGCCCGGTGGAAGGCGAAGGCGTGTTCCAGGTGCCGGTGGGCCCGGTGCATGCCGGCATCATTGAGCCGGGGCATTTTCTTTTCAGCGTGGCGGGCGAGCCGGTGCTTTTCCTGCAAATGCGCCTGTTCTACACGCACAAGGGCACGGAAAAACTTTTTGAAAACCTGCCGGTTACGCACGGCGTGCGGCTGGCCGAAAGCATCTCCGGCGATTCCAGCTTTGCCCACGCCACGGCGTTTTGCCATGCCATCGAACGCGCCGCGGACGTGGAGGCGCCGCCGCGCGCCCGCGCGCTCCGCAGCCTGTGCCTGGAACTGGAACGCCTCTACAACCACATCGGCGACATCGGCGCGATTGCGACCGACGTGGCGTTTGTGGTGGCCAACATGCACGCCATGCGGCTCAAGGAACGTCTGCTGCGCGTCAACGAACAACTCACCGGCAACCGCCTGCTGCGCGGCATGGCCTGCCCGGGCGGTGTGCGCTTCGATTGGGACAACGTACAAATCAAGACGCTGGAGAAACTGGTTGCGGAACTCGGACCGGAATTTGATTCACTGGTCGAACTCGTTGAAAACTCCTCCTCTCTGCGCGACCGGTTGGAAGACACCGGCATCCTGAAACCGAAGGTGGCGCGGGACCTGGGCGTCGTAGGCATCGCCGGTCGGGCCTCCGGCTTCGACCATGACCTGCGGCGCGATTTTCCGCACGCGGCGTATGACAAGGTGAAATTCCGCGTGCCCGTTTACCAGGAAGGCGATGTGGAACACCGGATGCAGGTGCGCGTTGACGAAGTGCGTGAGTCCCTTTCCATAATCCAGCAGCTATTGGCGGATCTCCCCGGCGGCTTGCTGCGCGTTGACGTCGGCGAACTGCCCGCCGGCCGCACCGCCCTCGGCTATGTCGAGGGTTGGCGCGGTGAAATTTACCATTGGATCCGCACGGCGCCCGGCAACCGGCTGGCGCGGTGCAAAGTCAAGGACCCGTCGCTGCAAAACTGGCCGGCGTTGAGCGAGGCGATTTTGGGCAACATCGTCCCCGATTTCCCGGTCGTGAACAAAAGTTTCAACCTGTCCTATTCCGGCACGGATCGTTGAGGTGATTTATGTTTGAAATTCTCCGAAAAAGTCTGCGCACCGGCATCGTAACGACGGGTTACCCGGAAACGCCCGTGGAAATTTCGCGCTTCGCCCGGGGCCGCCCCGAAATTGACTGGCACAAGTGGGAGGATGCGCGTCCGGCGGCCGCCGCCTGCCCGACGGGAGCCATCAGTTATCAGGATGCCGGTGAGCGGCGCACCGCCCGGCTGGACCTGGCCAAATGCACCTTCTGCGGGCTTTGTGCCGACGCCGACAAAGCCATCCGCATGACCAACATCTGCGAATGCGCCGCCCGCCGCCGCGACGACCTGGTAACGGAAGCCAGTTACACCCTCAAGCCCGACGGCCGGCATGAGCGCCTCGTGGCCACTCCGGAAAGCAAGAAATCTCATCTCAATAAAACCGCTCCGTTGGTGCCCGGCTCGCTTGACGTCATCGGTCACAAAATCAAAACGCAGGTGGACAGCGTATTGGGCCGGTCACTGCACATCCGCGAAGTGGACGCCGGCTCCTGCAACGGTTGTGAAATTGAAATCGTGGGATTGAACAGCCCGGTCTATGACGTCGAACGCTTCGGCATTCATTTTGTCGCTTCACCACGGCACGCCGACATGCTGCTGGTGACCGGTCCGGTG
The DNA here is from genome assembly GCA_049516755.1 of Verrucomicrobiota bacterium. Lineage (GTDB taxonomy): Bacteria > Verrucomicrobiota > Verrucomicrobiia > Limisphaerales > UBA11358 > UBA11358. The sequence continues at coordinate 3,413 of JBEKSU010000105.1, forward strand.
ACACGGAACATGGAACTGGCACTGCGCAAAACCTACGACGCCATGCCCGCGCCATGCCTGGTGGTGGCGGTGGGCGCCTGTGGTTGCAGCGCCGGTATCTTCGGCCGGAATTATGCCACGGTGGGCGCCGTGGATGCGGTGTTGCCCGTGGACGTCTACATCCCCGGCTGTCCGCCAAATCCGCATGCGCTGTTGCACGGCATTCTGGTGGCCATCGGCCGCCTTTCGCCCGCTTCCAAAGCGGCTGCGCCCCTGCCGTAGCAACCCGTTAAAGAAGTAGGAGACGACGTAAGGAGTCTCTAACTTGTCCTTCAGAAACCGGAGAAATTTGAGACTCGTCACCTCGTCTCCTACAAAGAAAAGGATTCCCAACCGGCCGTTATCCTTCCGTGGTCACGCTCGCGGATGCGCGGCGTCGTAGGCTTTCTTCAGCCGCTCGGTGGTGACGTGGGTATAAACCTGCGTGGTGATGAGATGCGCGTGGCCGAGCAATTCCTGCACGCTCCGCAAATCGGCGCCGGCGTCCAGCAGATGCGTCGCATAGCTGTGCCGCAATTTGTGCGGGGTCAGGCCGGGATCGAGTCCAGCGATGATGAGATATTGTTTCAAACGCCGGGACAACTGTACCGGCTGGAGCATTGCATTCTTTTTTGTTTCCGCAGAAAATACCGGCGCGGCTCCGGACGGCGGCCGCTGTAACGTGCGCCAATAACTTTCAATCGTTTTCAACGCCGGTTCACCAATCGGCACCAGCCGTTCCTTTTTCCCCTTGCCGCGCACCCGCACCAGTTGCCCGCTCCAGTCAATGTCCTCCACGCGCAAACCGCACAACTCGCTTACGCGCAAGCCGCACGAATAAATCGTTTCCAGCACGGCCACATCCCGCAGACAGACACTGGCCGAAACCGGACGACCCGGCCCCTTGCGCCGGGGCATGGTCATGAGCTTGAGCGGCGCACCAAGTAAATCGCGCATTTGCTGGAGCGTGAGAAATTTCGGCAATCGCCGGGCTTGTTTCGGCAGGGCCAGATTTTTTATCGGCGACGCCCCGACCTCGCCATGCCGGATCAGAAACTTGTAAAATGTCCGCAGTGCGCAGAAGCGCAGTTGAATCGCCGCCCGGCCCAGGTTCTGCCGCCCCAGGAATCGCAGGTAGTTGCGGAAATCGTCTCGCGATAATTCTTCCCAAGCGATCGCTAACGCAGACTTTGGACTTTCTATCGCGCCGGAGCCTTGCGAAGGCGGATGGACTTCGAACTCTGGACTCTGAGTTCGCCAACGCGCGAACTCAATCAGCGCCTGCTGGTAATTCCGCTGCGTATAAACCGACGCGTCGCGGTCCGTGGCCAGGTGCGCCAGAAATTTCCGGACCCACTTATCGTCGGCAGCCGGCATGGTCGTTGCAGCATCAGTCACACAAAATGAATACACCATTTCATCGGGATATGCAGCAGCTTGTTTGGGGGACCTCACCCCGTCTCAAGGGAGGGCGCGCCACTCCGTGCGCGCCGCAGAAGTTGTAGTGTCGAGCCTGTGGCTCGAACGAATCGGCGCACAGCGCCGACGCTACATCAATAAACGAGGACGAGGACAGCGGCATCCTGTGCCGACTTGACTACATCCTCAAACTTCCGGTCAGCCGTGCCCGGCGCTTTGAGCTTGGCCGAAACCGCCGGGACGGATTCGAGGAAACTCAACAGAAAACTGCTCTTGACCGCGTAATTCACATTCTCCGGCAACGCCCCGCTCGCCGCCAGCGCCGCCGACGCATTCAGCTTGGCCGACACGATGCCAATGACGTTGCCCCGTTCATCCACCAGCGCCCCGCCCGAATTGCCCGGCTGCACCGGCACGCTGATCTGGAAATAACGCGGGTCGTCACTCGCGCCGGACAACGACGCGATTTCTCCTTTGGCCAGCTTGGGCGCGAATCCCTGCAAACCGATGTCGGGAAAACCGACCGTCGCCACCGTGCCGCCCAGATTCACCGTGCGACTGGCGGCAATGGGCAGCAGCGCAAAACGTCCATCCGCCTTCAACAAAGCCAGATCGTTGGCCGCATCCACCTGAACCACTTTGGCGTCAATCAAACCTGCGCTCGTGAGCAAACGAACCTTCGTCGCATCCTTGACCACATGATAATTTGAAACCAAATAACCATCGTCCGTGATGAAAAAGCCCGTGCCGCTGGCCGTCGGGCTATCGGATGAAATGAAATTGGCAGAACCCGATTCTTTGCGCGGCCTGAACTCACGCGATAATTCCTGTGCTTGAGCGATTTGCTCTGGCGTCATCATAGCCTCCAAACTGTTGAGGTCGGTCTTAATACGTTCAATCATCCAGTCGGACTTCCATTGTTCGGATGAGGCAGCAAGGTTAAACCATTTGTAAGCTTCTACATAGTCCTTGGGCACACCTTCTCCATCTTTATAGCAATTACCCAAATCTATTTGGGTCAAAAAATTTCCTTGTTCGGCAGCCTTGCGATACCATTTTGCTGCTTCAGCATAGTCCTTTGGCACACCCTCGCCATTTTCATAGCAATCACCCAAAACTCCTTGGGCGCTAGGATCCCCTTGTTCCCCAGCCTTGAGAAACCACTTCGCCGCTTCGGCTTTATCTTGTGCGACACCAATACCACGCAAATAACAGAAACCGAGGCTACACTGCGCATCGGCATTCCCCTTTTCAGCAGCTTTGAGAAACCATTTACCAGCTTCGGTGTCGTCTTTTGGCACACCTATACCCAAAGAAAAATAATTACCCACATTATATTCTGTTTTGGCATCTCCTTGCTCGGCGGCTTTGCGGAGCCATTTTATCGCTTCGGCGTTGTTTTGTGGAACGCCTTTTCCATAAAAGCACATTGAGCTGAATTCCATTTCGGCGTGCGCATCCCCCTGTTCGGCTGCTTTGCCATACCACTTTGCAGCCTCCACATTATCCTGAGCCACATCTTTGCCCTCGGCGTAACACTTGCCCAAATCGCATTGAGCCTTCGCGTCGCCACGTTCCGCATTGGCTTTGAGTTGTGCGAAGCGGCTTACAACCTCATTGGTCGTTGCAACATCGGAATTTTTTCCAGAAATATTTGCGCCCTTTTTTTGACCACACCCTTGCAGCCCCAAAATCAAAAGCAGACACAGAAATAAACGCGTCAGCTGATTTGCTTTCATGTCGGTAAAATTTAGGAATTGATGGGAGACGGCATTTCACACACAAGTTTACAGTTCTCAATGGGATCATTTGCTTCGCAAGATCGAATTCTATCAACGGTAAATTGGTCCAATGATTGAATCCCAGTGTAGCCAAAAACAGTGTGTGTAACTTCTGGCGTCTTAATTACCGCGCCTCCCTGCACGCTGGATGATGGAATCGCGTCTTGATTAAACATTAGAACATAACGGTTATCGTGACGCGCGTCGCCAGCCGTCAAATAGCCGCAATAAGTGGATCCGTCAGGGTAAATTATAGCTAATCTTTTCGAGTTAAGTTGATCACGCGAAAGTTTTGGATGTCGGACAAAATGATTCGTATTCATGCCAGAACAATTCAAACGCCAATTACCCCAATCGTCCATCCCAAACTGGATTTAGAAAAAGAGTCCGTTGCCAATTTAGACAGGATGAACAGGATTTACAGGATTCAGGCCGGAGGAATCATCCTGACCATCCTGCAATCCTGTCTCAAATCCCGCTTCCCATGACAGCCAGCTTTTCTGTTTTCTTCTTTGCCCGATGTGTTTAGGGAATGACTCTTTCCTGATTGCGGGTGTCGTTGTTTAAAAGCAACTCCGCCTCTTCCATCGGGTGCTTTGCCGCATCGAGCACGTTGCCTTCCAGCGCGATGTTCTTCAACTCGCCGGCGGGAACGGAAAGAAACGTGCCGGTGCCGTCGAACGCCCGGCTGTTGCGCACGATGGCGCCCGGACAGCGTTCCAGCCGGAGCACCGGCCAGTCCGCCAGCGGTTTGCGCGTCGCCACGCCGTCCAGTTCCAACTCCTTCGAATCCTGGATCAGGAACGCCGGCCCGTTGTCCGCGTTCACCTGCACGTTGTGCAGTTCCAACCCGTCGGTGAACGAGCCGCGCATGCCGCTCTTCGCCGACACAATGACGTCGCTGATGCGCAGTCCGGAAATCGGCATTTCCGGAAGCCCTTTGATGTCGATCGCCAGCTTCGCATTTTTGATGGTCATGCCGCTGATGGCGATGTTGCGGAACACCGGCGTCCGTTCCGAGACCGGTTCCTCAGCGGCCTTTGTTTCGCCTTCCATCTCATAATCGGTGGTCACGTTGATGGCTTCGCCGACGTCTTCCATCGTCCAGTTGTTGAACCGGCAGTCCTCGACAAAACCGCCGCGGCCGCGCCGGCTCTTGATGCGCACGCCGATGGCGGTGTCCCGACAAGTGATGTTGTCGGCGACAAGATTGCGGATGCCGCCGGATATTTCGCTGCCCAGCGAAACCGCGCCATGCGCGTGATGCACGGTGCAATTCACGATGGATACATTCTCCGTCGGCCGGTTGACGCGCCGTCCGTCGGCATCCTTGCCGGATTTGATGACGATGCCGTCGTCGCCGGTGTCGATGTAACAACTGGCAATCCGCACGTTGCGGCTGGAGTCAACGGCAATGCCGTCGGTGTGCACGCCTGGGTAGGTTTCGATGATGACGTTTTGCACGACGCAGTTGTCGGAATACAACAGGTGAATCGTCCACATGGAGGAACCCACGAAGTGAATTCCCTCGACGAGCACATTGGTGCAGTCCATGAAGCGGATGAACGAGGGCCGGAGTTCCGGCGCCGCCTTCTGGTAATCCTCGTCCGGTGCGGGCGTTTTCACTTCGAGGTCCTGCAACAACTTTTCCCAATTGGGTCCGTTGGCCGTGCCCGGATCATCCTTCGTGGCTTTCTTCCGGGGCATGAGCTTCATCCATTCGGCATTGTCAGTGGTGAGCAGGCCGCGGCCGGACACAGTGACGTTGTGCAAGTCGTGGCCGCCAATCAGCGGGACCGGCGTGAGACATTCAACGCCCTGTTGCCGGCCTTTGGTGAACGGGAGTTTGGCGGCGGGAAAATGCAGCACGGCGCCGGCATCAATTTGCAGCACCAGGTCGCTCACCAGTTCAATCGGGCCGGTGACATAATTGCCGGCCGGAACAAACACAGTTCCGCCGCCCGCCGCCCTGGCGGCCTGGATGGCGGCGCGGAAGGCCTCGGTTGAGTTGGTCGAACCGTCCCGGTGCGCGCCGTAATCCAGGACATTGAAAACCGGTCCGGCGCCGGATGCGTTCAGGCCGATGAGAACGAACAAGGCCAGCAGCCTTGAACAGGAAATACGAAAAAAGAACATCGAACATTCAACATTCAACATCCAACATCGAATGCCTTCACCGATACTTCGAATAATTGGATGTTCAGTGTTCGATGTTGAATGTTGAATATTTCTCATTGCGTTTTCCTTTGCGCCTTTACGCAGCACCAACCGCCTACTTCTCCTCTTCGCGCGGCGGAAAGTCAAACGTGACCTTGCCCTTGGCGTCCATCACGAGATACGCCGGGAACGGTCTCCCGGCCTTGGAGATGAATTTGTCGAGCAAATCGGTTTTGCGTGTCGCCAACAGTTTTTGCGCCTGCGCCGGTTCAATCGGCTGCTGCAAAATTTCCCGGCTGATCTTGAACCGGCACGGTTTGGAATCCGCCTGCGATTTCTCGCACAGATACCCGGTCACCGTGTCGAAAACCTTGCCGCCGCACTTCGGACATTTGCCGAGCGGCGTCTTGCCGGCAAAATCAATTTTCGGCAGCGGCTCTTTGGGCGCCCCGCCCCTGGCCTTGGTTTTCCGTTCGCGCGGCACAAATTCAAACGCCGTGCCGCCATCCTTGGTTACCAGGAACGCCTCGAACTTGCGGTTGGTTTTCTTCGAGATAAATCCCTTGAGCAAATCGGTTTTGCCTTCGTTGAGCAGTTTCTTCACCTGCTCCGGCGGAATCTCCTGCTGTAGGATGATTTTGCCGGTGCGGAACTTGCAGGTCCGGTCCGGTCCCGTCGCCTTCTCGCAAAGGTAATTCATCCCGGCGTCGAACACCCGCGCGCCGCATTTTGGACATTTGCCGAGCGGCTCCTTGCCGGTGAAATCCACCGGCGCGGCTGCCTCGCCGTTTTCACCTTTCTGCCCATCGCCGAAATCGAATTCCAGCTTGAACTCCGCATTCAGCTTCAGCACCGCGGCGAAGGGAAAGCCCTGTTTGCTGCGGAAACCTTGCAGCGGCCCGACCTGTTTTTCCGTGATGAGCTTTTCCACTTCCTCCATCTCAAACATCCGGCTGCATAGCGTTTTCCAGATCGAGAAGTCGCACTTTTCATTGACGCACTGGAATTGCTTGTATTTCTCGTGGACCTCGCCGCCGCACTTTGGACACGGCGTTTTGAGCACGCCGAAATCGCCGGGGATCGTGTCTTCCTCGAATTTTTTGGCGCGCTCGACGATGTGTCGGGTCATGTCGGCAATCTCCAGCATGAATTCGGCGCGGCTTGTCTGCCGGCGCTGGATCTGGCGCAGCTTGAATTCCCAGTCGCCGGTCAGTTCCGGTTTGGTCAGTTCCGGAATGCCCAGGCCGTTCAGCAGTTCCATCAACGAAAACGCCTTGGCCGTCGCCTGCAGCTCGCGTCCGTTGCGATGGATGTAATCCTCGTAAATCAAACCTTCGATGGTCGCCGCGCGCGTGGCCGGCGTGCCCAGGCCCTTCTCGCGCATCGCCTCGCGCAATTCATCGTCCTCCACCAGCTTGCCTGCGCCTTCCATCGCGCTCAACAGCGTCGCTTCCGTGTGGCGCGGCGGCGGTTTGGTCACATTCGATTTCACTTCAACCGTGGTGGTGTTGACCTTTTCATCCGGCTTCACCGGCGTGAGCGTGGGCGTGTCGTCCGATTCCGCTTCCTTGCCATAGACCGCCAGCCAGCCGGGATTGACCAGCACCTTGCCGGCGCTTTTGAACGGTTCGCCTTCGACGCGGGTGATGCGGCTGGTTTCGAGAAATTCCGCCGCCGGATAAAAAATGGCGAGGAACCGCTTCATCACCAGGTCGTAAAGTTTGCGTTCCGGCTCGGACAAATTATGCGGCGCCTGTGTGGTGGGAATGATGGCGAAGTGGTCGGAAACCTTGGCGTTGTTGAAGATGCGCTTGTTCGGATGCACCCAATCGCTCTTCAAAATCGTTTCGGCGAATGATGTGTAACGCGTGATGAAACTGGTCCCGCCCGGCGTGTCGCCCGACAGCATCTTCATCGTGTTTTTCACCGTGGCGATGTAATCCTCCGGCAGCGCCCGCGAATCCGTTCTCGGATACGTCAGCACCTTGTGCCGTTCGTAAAGCGCCTGCGCCAGCCCCAGGGTGTTCTTCGCGGAAAAACCAAAGCGCGAGTTCGCGTCGCGCTGCAAACTGGTCAAATCATAAAGCAACGGCGACAGCGACGTGCTCGGCTTGCTTTCCTCGGTGACAATGCCGGGTTTGCCCAGGCATTTGTCATGAATGGCTTCAGCCTTGGCCTTGTCCCAGATGCGTTCGGGCTTGAGCTGGTCGTCGCCCAACGTGCCGCCGGCATCTTGCCGGCGGTTCTGATCTTTTTCAGTTTGTCCTGCCGGCGAGACGCCGACAGCACGTTGTTTGTCAAATTTCTCATCGAACCAGCGTCCGGTGTATTGCCCCGCCGCCGCGCCGAACGTGCCGATGACCTCCCAGAAATCGCGCGATACAAATTTGCGAATCCTCGCCTCGCGCTCGACCACGATGGCCAGCGTCGGTGTCTGGACGCGGCCCACGGTGGTTTTGAAAAACCCGCCAAGCTTGGAGTTGAATGCCGTCATCGCGCGCGTGCCGTTGATGCCGACGAGCCAGTCGGCTTCCGACCGGCTGTACGCGGCGTCGGCCAGCGGCAGCATGTCCTTGTCTTCGCGCAACTGCTCAAATCCTTCGCGAATGGCTGCCGGCGTCATGGATTGCAGCCAGAGGCGTTTGATGGGCTGTTTCGCCCTGGTAAACCGGACGATGTTGCGGAAAATCAATTCCCCTTCGCGCCCGGCGTCGCAGGCGTTGACCAGCGCGTCCACGTCGGCGCGTTTGATCAGCTTTTTGAGAACCTTCAGCCGCGGCTCGCTTTTCTCGATTGGCAGCAGATCAAAATGCGGCGGGATGACGGGCAGATTTTTGAACGTCCATTTGCCGCGCGCCGCCTCGACGCCTTCCGGCGGGACGATGGTGAGCAGATGGCCGACCGCCGACGAAACGACGTACT
>JBEKSU010000106.1:0-11674 GCA_049516755.1 Verrucomicrobiota bacterium
CCTTGCCGGCCTGAATCAATTCCTTCACGGCTCCGGCGACGTCTTCAATCGGTACGTTCGGGTCAACGCGATGCTGGTAGAGCAAATCAATGGTCTCGACCTTGAGCCGTTTGAGCGAGCCTTCGACGGCCTGCTTGATGTGCGCGGGCCGGCTGTTCAAGCCCGCCGCACCGGGCCGCGTATCACTGCCACTGAGGTCGAATCCAAACTTGGTGGCGATCACCACTTGCTTGCGGAACGGAGCGAGGGCTTCGCCGACGAGTTCTTCGTTGATGAACGGGCCGTAAACTTCTGCGGTGTCAAAGAGCGTGACGCCGCGGTCCACGGCCGCGTGAAGCAGGGCGGTCATCTCCTGTTTGTCTTTGGGCGGGCCGTAGGAAAAACTCATTCCCATGCAGCCCAGCCCGATGGCCGAGACTTCCAGATTACTCTTTCCCAGTTTGCGCTTTTTCATTTTTGAATCCTTTCTTTCCATTGATTGTCGGAGCGAACTTACATCACTTGGGCGTGGCTGTCGCATGTGTTCTTGCCACGCCTGTTGCGCGATTGCTCGAAAGCACAGAGACGCCAGCTATTAACAGGAGCAAACCGAGGAAACCGAGGGGGAACCTCACTCCGTTGTCTTCTGTTAATCCGCCTGAGAAAAACTCTGTTCTCTCCGTCGGCTTCCGTTTAGCTTAAAACTCATGCATCCGTTAAAGCCATCAATTTTTTTTGGGGTGGTGTTTGCGTGTGGCGTTCTGCGCGCGCAGACGAATGTCTGGCAGCCGTCGCCGGGACACAGGCAAATACCGATATGGCCGGGGCCGGTTCCTAATGCGCAGCCGGTCCCCGGGCCGGAGTATGTTACGAACGTGTCGTCGACCACCGGCAAACCGTGGGTTGCAGTAGGCAACGTCTCGCAGCCTACGATGACGGTCTATTTGCCAAAGGGAACGAATACGGGTGTTGCGGCAGTCGTGTTTCCCGGCGGAGGCTACATGTGTCTCGCCATGGATATTGAAGGCACGGAGATTTGTGACTGGCTGACGTCCAGAGGCATCACCGCCGTGCTGTTGAAGTACCGTGTGCCGACTCCGAGATTGGGGCCATATGCGGAGTCGCCGCTGGCGTTGGAAGATGCGCAGCGGACGGTGGGGCTGGTGCGCTTTCATGCCGCCGAGTGGCATATTGACCCGCACAAGATTGGGGTGATCGGGTTTTCGGCCGGGGGCATATGGTGACGGCGATAAGCACGCATTTTGACCGGCGTTTGTATCCGGCGATAGAAGCGGCTGACCGGGAAAGCTGCCGCCCGGATTTTGCGATAGCCTGTTATCCGGGACATCTGTGGAAAGACGATGGAAATTTTGAGTTGAATCCGAATGTTCCGGTCACCACCAATACGCCGCCCACTTTTTTGGTGCAGGCGGAGAATGACCCGGTGGACCCCGTGAACAACTCGCTGGTTTACTACCTGGCGCTGAAGAAGGCCGGGGTTCCCGTGGAGATGCATTTGTATGCGCATGGCGGACATGCATTCGGGCTGCGGCCCACGACGTTTCCGATTACGGGATGGCCTCAATTGGTCGAGAAATGGCTGGGGACGATCGGGATGATTCCGGTTCAAGGCAACTAGTCGCGCCGAAACGCAATGGAGGCGGAAGGCGCCTTGACGCAACCTTGAACCGCTGATTGACGCTGATGCGCGCTGATTCACAGGGCTGACGTGCCGCGCCGAAATCAGATGAAGGCGGGAAGCCCGATAGATAATAGCCAGGGCAACGCCCTGGGTTTGCCGTGAAAAAAGATTCAAGCCCGGCAAGGGCGACAGAGTGTTGATTCGGAATGGCAAGGCAACGACACCGCCGATGACAATGCCGCTCCAACTTCACCCCTTCGCGTAAACCTTCGCGCCTTTTTCAACAAATCAACTTTTGGGCGGCCACTCCACGCCAGCCAGTTCCTTGGGCAATTGCTTCGGGTCAACGGGCGCAACGGGTCCGGCCCGGCCACGCCCGGATGCATTTTGATTTGTTTCTCCGTGGCGCCGACGTATTGTTTATTTACATGAGAACTTCGGTTGAACTGGAAAAGCCCGTTCCTTGATCATCCGGCATAAACCCCGGTGAACGAAAAATATGTTTACGCTGTTTCGATTGTTTAACGTGGAGGCCGTCGCGGATTATCTGAACCTCACGCCGGCGGAAATTGAACAACGCGTGAAAGACCATGAGATCCCCTTTGAAAGACGCGGCAACCGCCTGGTTTTCCGCAAGGGCGAAATTGACGAATGGGCTTCGCAGCGCATCATGGGTTTTTCCAGCGACCGGCTGGCGGCCTATCACGAAAAGTCCACGCGCCACACCCGGAACATTTTGCCGCACGAAACCATCCTGCCGGACCTGCTCGCGGCCGGAGCCGTGGATTCGGCCATGACTTCCAGGACCAAGGCGTCCGTCCTGCGCGACCTCGTGGCGCTCGCTGAAAAGACCGGCCAGCTCAATGACCCCAAAACCCTGGTGGACAGCCTGGAGGCGCGCGAAGAATTGTGCTCCACGGCCATGCCGGGTGGTTTCGCGCTGCCCCATCTGCGCACGCAGGAGCCTTACCTGTTCGAGACGTCGTTCATTGTGGCCGGTCGGCCGATCCAGGCCATCCATTTTGGCGCACCCGACGGTGAGCCGACGCAACTGTTCTTCCTGATTTGCTGTCAAGACGACCGCCTGCATCTGCACACCCTGGCCCGGCTGTGTCTGATGGCGACGAAGACCCGGGTGCTCGATCAACTCCGCGACGCATCCGATGCCCAAGCCATGCGCGCCGCGCTCATCGCCGCGGAACAGGAGATTTTGGCCGGCCCGAAGCGGGCTGCCTAAAGACAATCTGCGCAGACGACGATACGACGATGTTGCATATATCGAGGGATATTCAAACGGTTTGCTCTATCTACCGCTGGACGACAAAGGGAGAAGAGCAATCCCGCTTTATTTCAATTTCGGTATGCCGGAGATGCGCACGCTGAACGAATTCAAAAAAGCTTTGGCCAATAAACAGCGACACAAAGCGTCATTGGCTCTTGCCAAGAAATTGGCAAAGCAAGCGCAGTATAAAGACGTCCTTCACCACACGCCGTTCATCGATTGGGAAGATTAACTAGCCGACTGTAAGCAGCGCAGACATGAGGCTTGTTACGAACTATGATAAGCTACCCGTTTTGCACTGAATCTGCCATAAGATTGTTAGTTTATCGGCTTGGGCTTGCTGTCGGTCTTCGACACAACCGCACTTCGCCAAACTCACGCCTTCGCGTAAACCTCCGCGCCCTTGAAACGCCGCGCGCTGGTTGATTGTTGTTGGTTGAGAGTTGAGAGGCTCATCACGCTTTCGCGTAGATTTCTGCACCCTTTTCCACAAATTGGCGAGATTTTTCTTCCATGCCTTTTTTCAACGCTTCTTCCTCGGCGATGCCTTGTTCGGCAGCGTATTTGCGGACGTCTTCGGTGATTTTCATGGAACAGAAATGCGGGCCGCACATGCTGCAGAAATGCGCGGTCTTGGCGCCGTCCTGCGGCAGGGTTTCGTCGTGGAATTCGCGCGCGGTCACCGGGTCGAGGCTCAGGTTGAACTGGTCTTCCCAGCGGAACTCAAACCGCGCCTTGCTCAAGGCGTTGTCGCGGTATTGCGCGCCGGGATGGCCCTTGGCCAGGTCGGCGGCGTGCGCGGCGATTTTGTAGGCGATGACGCCGTCTTTCACGTCTTTCTTGTCCGGCAGGCCGAGGTGTTCCTTGGGCGTGACGTAGCAGAGCATCGCGCAGCCGTACCAGCCAATCATCGCCGCGCCGATGCCGCTGGTGATGTGGTCGTAGCCGGGCGCGATGTCGGTCGTGAGCGGTCCGAGCGTGTAGAACGGCGCTTCGTGGCACCACTCGAGCTGCTTGGCCATGTTTTCCTCGATCATGTGCATGGGCACGTGGCCGGGGCCTTCGTTCATCACCTGCACACCTTTGGCCCAAGCGCGCGTGGTTAGTTCGCCCTGCACCTGGAGCTCGCCGAATTGCGCTTCGTCATTCGCGTCGGCGATTGAGCCGGGACGCAGGCCATCGCCGATGCTGAACGCCACGTCGTAGGCGGCCATGATGTCGCAGATTTCGTCCCAGTGCGTGTAGGTGAAATTTTCCTGATGATGCGCGAGGCACCATTTGGCGAGGATGGACCCGCCGCGCGACACGATGCCGGTCATGCGGCACGCCGTGAGCGGGATGAAACGCAGCAGGACGCCAGCGTGAACGGTGAAATAATCCACGCCTTGCTCGGCTTGTTCGATAAGGGTGTCGCGGTAAATTTCCCAGGTGAGGTCCTCGGCCTTGCCGCCGACTTTTTCGAGCGCCTGATAAATCGGCACGGTGCCGATGGGCACGGGCGAATTGCGCAGGATCCATTCGCGGGTGGCGTGGATGTTCTTGCCGGTGGACAGGTCCATGACGGTGTCCGCGCCCCACTTGGTGGCCCAGCGCATTTTCTCGACTTCCTCCTCGATGCTGGACGCGACGGCGGAGTTGCCGATGTTGGCGTTGATTTTCACGAGGAAATTGCGCCCGATGATCATCGGCTCGGACTCGGGATGGTTGATATTGTTCGGAATGATGGCCCGCCCCGAAGCTACCTCGTCTCGCACGAACTCAGGTGTGATCTCAGTGGGGATGCGTTGGGGGAAGCGTTTGAAAACGCTAGGCAGATAGGAGTTGGAAGATGGGAGTTGGGCAGAGCCAATGTGCTGCTTGTCCAAATCATTCCGGACGTTATCACGGGATAAATCTCCTATCTTCGATCTGCCATCTTCCATCTGCCGCTTCATCTGCTCCCTGATGGCGATGAATTCCATCTCCGGGGTGATGATGCCGGCGCGGGCGTAGGCGAGCTGGGTGACCGCTTTGCCGGTCTTTGCACGAAGCGGTTTGCGACCGAGAGTGGACCTTGGACTTTGGACTTCGGACTTTGGACTTTGGACATTAGATTCCTCCACATCTCCGCGCTTCAAAATCCAGTTGCGGCGCAACGCGGGCAGGCCTTCCTCGACCGTGCCCTTGAAATCGGGATCGCCCCACGGCCCGGAGCAGTCGTAAACCCGCACCGGGTCGTTTTGCTCGATGGCGCCGGTGTAAGATTTGGTGGGCGCGAGTTCGATTTCGCGCATGGGCACGCGCACATCCGGGTGAATTCTGCCGGTAACGTAAACGCGTTTGCTCTTCGGCAGTTGTTCGCTGCTGTGCGGTTCGAACGACTCTTTGGTTGCAATCATAATCGTGTGTCGAGTGTCGGGTGACAGGTGACGTGATCTGGGTCAGGCGACGGAGGGCGGTTAAAAATCCCTACGCCAGCATTACCTGGATCAGGTTCCTGGGTCGGCGGCGCTCCCGCGTCGCCCTCTCAGCCTTTGTTTCGTCTGCGAAACCGGTTGGCTCCCCGAATAGAGTCAAAGCTAGGCCGCTTCGGGCCAAGCGTCAAGCCAGCAGGCATGTTTGCCTCTTGCCGCAAGAAGACTTACGCCGCATGATTTTGACGGCACTTCATTCGCAAACAGATGAACGTCTTGACCAGCCAATCTGAAAAGCGCCCGAAGATTTTTTCCGCCGTGGTCAGCATGGCGCTGGTGGCGGTCATTGGATTGGTGGATTACCTCACCGGCTACGCCATTTTCTTCTCGGCGTTTTACCTGGTTCCGGTGGCGCTGGCGGCGTGGTTTGCCGGCGGCACACTGGGCGTGGTGATTTCAGTGCTGTGCGTCGTCGTGTCATTGGCTGGAGATTATGCGGCTGGCGCGCATTATCCCAACGTGCTGGTGCCGATTTGGAACAGCGCCATCGCGCTGGCGGTCTATGTAGTGGCGGTGAAAGCGATCACGAGCCTGCGGCGACTGCACCATGAACTTGAGGATCGCGTGCGTCAGCGCACGGCGGCGCTGGCGGACGAAATGCGGGAGCGGGGGCGCCTGGAAAAGGAAATCCTGGAAATCAGCGAGCGCGAACAGCGGCGCATCGGGAATGACCTCCACGACAGTCTCTGCCAGCATCTGGCGGCGACGGCCATGGCCGGACAGGTGTTGGGCGAGAAGCTCGCCGCCAGGTCATCGCCGGAGACGGCGGACGCCCGGGAAATGGTGAAACTGGTCGAGGATGGCATTGTTCTGGCGCGAAATCTGGCTCACGGCATTTCCCCGCCGGAAATGGGAACCGACGGGCTGGCGACCACGCTCCGCGAATTTGCGGCGAACACTTCCGGCATCTTCAAAACCGCCTGCGCGTTCGAATGCGAATCCCCGCCGGTAATCAGGGATACGGCGGCGGCGACGCACCTTTATCGCATCGCGCAGGAAGCCGTCAACAACGCCATCCACCACGGCAAACCGAAACAAATCATCATCAGCCTTTCCTGCCGCAAAGACCGCGTGGAGTTGACCATCGAGGACGACGGGGTTGGGTTGCCGGATGACTGGCAGCAGCATCGCGGCCTGGGCACGCGGATTATGGCGCACCGCGCGGCCATGATTGGCGGAACCTTTTCCATCGAACCGAATCCGACCGGCGGGACTTTTGTTAAATGTTCGATTCCTGTTTCGGCAACCGAAAAGCATTGCGCATGACGAATCATCCCAATAAAAAACGGATTTTGCTGGTGGACGACCATCCGCTGGTGCGGGAATGGCTGACGAATTTGATACAACAACAATCCGACCTGGCGGTTTGCGGCGAAATGGAAAGCGCTCCGGCAGCCTTGTCGGCGGTAGCGGCAGCCAAACCCGACCTCGTCATCGCGGACATCAATTTAAAAAACTCCTCCGGCATCGAATTGATCAAAAATCTGAAGGCATTACATCCGCACATTCCCGTGTTGGTGCTTTCGATGCATGATGAAGCGCTTTACGCCGAACGCGCCTTTTGCGCGGGCGCGAGCGGTTACGTCAACAAGCGTGAAACCGCGCAAAAAGTGGTCGGTGCCATCCGCCGGGTGCTCGACGGCAAACTTTATGTGAGCGAAAAAACCGGTGAAATCCTGGCCGGCAAAACCGCCCGCGGACAGGCAACAAACTGTTCGGTGATTGATTTATTGAGCGACCGGGAACTGGAGGTTTTTGACAAGCTCGGCCAGGGCATCGGCACACGCCAGATTGCGGAGGATTTTCACGTAGGCGTCAAAACCGTCCAGGAGTATTGCGCCCGCATCAAGGAAAAGCTTCATCTCACCAGCGCCACCGAATTGATCCGTGAAGCGGTTCGCTGGCGTGACGCGAATAATTCCGGTTGAAAGCCGTGTCGGGTTTTACCGGACAAAGAAACCGGCTGTGCCTGACAGACGGCGCTCGGGATTCAGGGTAGGTTGGTTTCCGTTATTCTTCTGTTTTCTGGAATGGGGCGGACAGTTTAAATTTAAATAAATTTAAATCAAGTTCAGGGGAGAGCTTGACCGTCGCGGCAAAAACTGCCGCGACGGTTGTTTTATCATCCGGTTGCAAGCCGTGGTAAAGACACCCCTGGAATTTCACCGCCGAAGTCCCGTCGGCGTCAAGCAGCAGATTTTGGACGTGCCAGTTCCAGTCCTGTTGACGGGTATCGGGAGGCTCGATGACTGCTGCCGGCACTGAGTTTGTGGGCGTCTCCGCCGGCTCGGTGGGCAGCGCCGCCGCGCCCAGCGCGAAGATGGCGATGACCGGACCATTTTTCATGATGCCGGCAAAGTGTGGTTGACAAACATCGCACGGCCATATACCCCTACCCCCCATACCGCGCCAAGCACCCACTTTGGGAGTGGCGCGCCGGATGGAAAATGCTAAAGGTTTTAAAATGAAAGTGAAAACTGTCCGCCCCGGGCTGGAAAAACGGGCACTGGTCGTCCGCCTGCGAAAAATCAAAGGCCAGATTGAGGGCATTGAAAAAATGGTGGAAGCCGACACCGATTGTTCGGATGTGCTGATGCAGGTCGTCTCGGCGCGCCAGGGGCTGAAATCATTCAGCGAAAAAGTCCTCGAGTCCCACGTGCGTGCGTGCATCGAAAGCGCCGCGACCCCGTCCGAAGGCCGTCACAGTCTGCGCTCCCTGCTCACGATTTTGGAAAGGTACGCCGTCTAAAACATTATATTTATGCCTGTCGCGACAAATTCCAATGGCCAGCGCACTGCTGATCTGGTGCGCGACGCGGCGACACAGGAAACCACCGAAATTCTCCAGCGACTTAACACCTCGGCCACCGGTTTGACCGAGGAGGAAGCGGCGGAGCGATTGGAGGTGTTCGGCCCCAACGAGGTTGCCCAGGAAAAACAGCACGACTGGCTGTGGCGGCTGTGGGTGGCGGTGCGCAATCCGCTGGTGATCCTGCTGATGGTCCTGGCCATTCTGACCTTTGCCACGGCGGAATCATCCAGTGACGACATCGGCGGCGTGGTGATGCTGGCGATGGTGGTGTTGGGGGTGTCGCTGCGTTTCATCCAGGAAACGAAGGCGGACAATGCGGCGGCCAAACTCAAGGCGATGATCAAGGTCACCGCCACGGTCCTGCGCGACGGCCAGGCGAAGGAAATTCCGCTGCACCAGCTCGTTCCGGGCGACGTGGTGAAATTATCCGCCGGCGACATGATTCCCGGCGACATCCGCCTGCTTTCCGCCAAGGACCTGTTCATCATCCAGGCCACGCTGACCGGCGAGTCCCTGCCGGTGGAGAAGACCGATGCGCGCGATCAGCGCACGAACGTTTCCTCCATTGAACACTCGAACATTTGTTTCCTGGGAACCAGTGTGGAAAGCGGTGCGGCCACCGGCGTCATCATTGCCACCGGCGCGCAGACGTATTTTGGGAAGGTGGCCAGCAGCCTGGCCGGCCAGCAGGTGGACACGGCGTTTGACCGGGGCATCAAGCGGTTCACCTGGCTGATGATTCGTTTCATGGCGGTGATGGTCCCGCTGGTCTTCGTCATCAACGGCCTCACCAAGCACGATTGGAAGGAGGCGTTTTTCTTCTCGCTGGCGGTGGCCGTCGGGCTTACGCCGGAAATGCTGCCGATGATCGTGTCGGTCTGCCTGTCCAAGGGCGCGCTGGCGATGTCGAAGAAGAAGGTCATCGTCAAACGCCTGAATTCGATTCAGAACTTCGGCGCCATGAACGTGCTCTGCACCGACAAGACGGGCACGCTGACCATCGACCACGTCATCCTTGAAATTCATTGCGACGTATTCAAAAACGAAAGCGAAACCGTCCTGCGCGACGCCTATCTCATCAGCCATTTTCAGACCGGCCTGAAAAACCTGCTCGACCGGGCGGTGTTGCGCTACAAGGAGCTGCACAAGGAACTCGGAATTGATAAATACAAAATGGTGGACGAAATCCCGTTCGACTTCTCGCGGCGCATGATGTCGGTGGCCGTCGAAGGACCGGATGGCGAGCGGCAACTGTTGACCAAGGGCGCGCCGGAGGCGGTATTTGCCAAATGCATGCATTTCGAGAGCGAAGGTGAGATTTTTCCGATGGAGCCGATTCTGGCCGGCGACCTGGTCCAGCAGGTAAATGAATTGAGCGAAGACGGTTTCCGGGTGCTGGCCGTGGCTACCAAGAAACTGGGCAACCAACCCACCTTTTCCAAGGCCGACGAGTGCAATCTGGTATTGACCGGGTACCTCGCGTTCCTCGATCCGCCCAAGGACACCGCCGGCAAGGCCATTGAGGCTTTGCGGCAGCATGGCATCACAGTCAAGGTGTTGACCGGCGACAACGACCTGGTCACGCGCAAGGTTTGCAGTGAAGTGGGCATTCACGCGGAAAAAATCCTGATCGGCAGCCAGGTCGAGACGATGACCGATCCCCAACTGGCCGAGGCGGTGGAAACCATGGATGTGTTTGCGCGGCTTTCCCCGGCGCACAAAAAGCGCATCGTGCAGGCGCTGCAAAAGAAAGGGCACGTCGTCGGCTTCATGGGTGACGGCATCAACGACGCGCCAGCGCTCCGGGCGGCCGACGTGGGCATTTCCGTGGACAACGCGGTGGACATCGCCAAGGAATCCGCCGACGTGATCCTGCTGGAAAAAAATCTGATGGTGCTGGAGGAAGGCGTGCTCGAAGGCCGGAAGGTGTTCGTGAACATCCTCAAATACATCCGCATGGGCGCCAGTTCGAATTTCGGCAACATGTTCAGCGTCATCGGCGCCAGCGCCTGGCTGCCCTACGTGCCGATGGCTCCCATCCAGATCCTGACCAACAACCTGCTTTACGATTTCTCGCAGGTGCCGATTCCCACCGACAACGTCGGGTCGCAGCAGATCGCCAAGCCCCGGCCCTGGAACATGGGCGAGATCGCCAGGTTTATTGTTTTCATCGGTCCCATCAGCTCCATTTTTGATTACACCACGTATGCCGTGATGTGGTTCGTGTTCAAATGCAACAACCTGGGCCTGGTGCCGCCGCCGGAATTGATGGCGCGATTCGCCAACGCTCCCGACAATGACCACACTTATGCCGCCGCGCTGTTCCACACCGGCTGGTTTGTCGAATCGCTGATGACCCAGACGCTCATCATCCACGTCATCCGCACGAACCTGATTCCCTTCATCCAGTCGCGGTCCAGCTGGCAGCTTTCGATGACGACGATTCTCATCATGGTTATCGGTGCGGCGTTGCCGTATACGCCGCTGGCGGCTCCGCTGGGATTTGTTCCTTTGCCGCCGTTTTTTTGGCTGATCCTGCTGGCGACGTTGTTGTGTTACGTCGGCCTGACGCAGGTCATCAAGACCTGGCTGGTCCGCAAATCCTGGGTTTGACGGCCGACTGCGGAAGAAACAAAAACCCGTTCCGCATCACACGGAACGGCGCTTTCTGGCTTGCGCGGCTTAGCTTTCTCCGCCCAGGCCCTTAAAACCTTCTCCCTCCCAACACCTCCTTTACAGGAGGCCTTGCCGGTCGTTTGCCAGGGAAACCTAGGCCTGCCCGGCGGGTGTGTCAAACGGGACGCTAATTTTTTTCCGGCGCCAAAGGTTCCTGCGCCGCGGCCCTTTTCTTTTCAAGCGAATCCTTTAACTCGGGAAACAACCCTTCCAGGTGGTTGAAAAATTTCGGCGGATCGTCCGCCCCGAGCGCCTCCACCAAAGGCAACGCCTGCAAGCCGGCCTTTTTCACCCAGAAGGGGTCCGTTGCCTCGCCGTCGCGCAAATTTGTCCCGTAAAACACGTCGAGATAATTTTCCCGGGCAAGCTTGAGCAGCCGGTTCAGGTCGTCGCCGGATGCCAGGTCCGCCTTTTTTTCCAGGGCGATGCCAAAACCAATTTGCGCCCGGCTGCGCACGGAGATGTTCGCCGGCGTGTTCGGGCCCAGGACCTGTGCGTAGGCGTTCGTGGCGGCGTCATAATTGGTCAGTTGCAAGGCGCAGTCGCCAATTTCACACCAGGCCAGCCAGTTGAGTTCGTTGGTCGGATACAACTGGCAAATCTGGTTGAACACGTTCGTGGCCAGTTGAAAATTCGCCAGCGGCTTGTTGGTGTCCGGCGAATCCTGCAGCATCAACGCGCTGCCGTAGGCAAACAAGGCCTGCGCGTTCAGTTCCGGCGGACAATTCGTGTCGCTCGTCAGGGAGGTAAAATGGTCAATGGCGTCCTTGTAGCTGGGCAGGCCCATCGCCGCGCGCCCGGCCATCAGGCGCGCCGGGTAAATCAACGGG